>CAZRRC010000008.1:59151-60845 GCA_964602395.1 uncultured Proteiniphilum sp.
CCAGCGTCGTGCGGTTGATCTGTTGAAAAAGAGAGCGGTTGCCAAAAACATCCAAATCAAAGCTAAAAGGATGTGCCGGATCACTCTTTTCGGGAGCACCGTCGAAGGCCGAGAAATCATGTTGCAGCGCCTTCTGTTCATTTTCAGCAATCAGGAGCAGCGATTCTGCCGACTCCTTCTCCTCCGACAGCCGGTTGTGGTGTTTCAGCGACAAGGCGAAAGCGATGGCCATGAGCAGCAGCGCAGCAAAGAGCCACAGTAAGGTTTGCGTGAGCGCATAGACCACAAAGAAGCTCCCCACGAAGAGCGCCAGCCTGAAGAGGCCCTGCAGGTAGATTCTTTTTTTCAGTTTGTCTATCGTTTGCCTGCTCTCTGTGGCGAGCAGTTCATAGGAATGCATTCTTTCTTCTGTTGTCATCTCTTTTCGTGTTGGCCTGCTTTGGCAGAACCTCTTATTGGAGCCCCAAAATTACAGCTTTTCCTCCGCGTATCAAACAGGTAAACAAAAGAAATGCAGCCCGAACGATCTTCTTTACAAATTCATTGATATTTTTCGCGGTGTTTAAAATAATTCCCTTATCTTTGTGCCATCAAAACAACGAAATGAAAGCAAATCTGTTCCATCATCATCATTTTCATACTTGCAACCAGGCGAGTTGAGGCCGATATGTGTGAACACAAACGCAATATATACAAAACCCGTCTGAATAACCTCAGGCGGGTTTTTTGTTCAAACGACCTGATTTATTCCGACAAAAAAAGAACCAAGTTATGGAGAATATAAAAATTGCTATCCAGAAAAGCGGCCGGCTGAGCGAAAAGTCGCTCGAGCTGCTGACCGAGTGCGGCATCAAGGTCTCTAATGGCAACCGGAAGCTACGGACCGAAGCGCGCAACTTCCCCATGGAAATCCTTTTCCTTCGCGACGACGACATTCCACAGTATGTGGAGCAGGGCGTGGCCGACATCGGCATCCTTGGTGAAAATGAAGTGTGGGAGAAGGACAAGGAGGTCGATGTGATCGAGAAACTGGGCTTTGGCAACTGCCGCCTTTCGCTCGCCATCCCCAAGGATGAAGTCTACACCGGCCTCGATTACTTCAACGGCAAAAGCATCGCCACCAGCTACCCGAAGATCCTGCGCAAATATTTTCAGACAAAAGGCATCGACGTGAAGATCGAGGAGCTGGGCGGCAGCGTGGAGATCGCCACCGGCATCGGACTGGCCGACGCCATCTTCGACATCGTCAGCACCGGCAGCACCCTGTTGATGAACGGACTCAAGGAGGCCGAAGCCATCATCAAGAGTGAAGCCGTACTCATCAGCAACAAAAAACTCTCTCCGGCAAAAACAGAACTTCTCGAGCGGTTGTTATTCCGGATAAAGGCCTACAAGAATGGGCAGGGTAAGAAGTACGTGTTGCTGAATGCGCGCAATGAGGTGATCCCCGACATCGTGAAGCTGCTGCCGGGCATGCGTTCACCCAGCATCCTGCCGCTTGCCGACGAGGGCTGGAGTAGCGTGCACTCAGTGATCAGCGACGACGACTTCTGGGATATCATCGATGAGTTGAAGCGGCACGGCGCCGAGGGTATTCTGGTTGTACCCATCGAAAAGATGATTCAATAAATAAGTAATGAATTTAAGTTTCGCATGGTATGTATACAGCTAAATTCTCGACTGACAATGTTTTG
>CAZRRC010000009.1:0-59130 GCA_964602395.1 uncultured Proteiniphilum sp.
GGAGGGATAAGGGAGGGATAAGGGAGGGATACCGAACAAGGTAGGGACTAAGTAGGGACTAGGTAGGAGCATGGTAGCAAAAAGAGGCTGTCTCATTTTTTTTTGAGACAGCCTCTTCAGTTTATCTGTTATTCGGGATCCTACCAGGCAAAAAGCGGATATTTGGCCATAGTCATGTTCACTTTTTCACGCACCGATGCGATGGTCTTCGGATCATCCACGCGAGAGAGTACGGTGTCGATTAACTCCACAATCTCTCCCATCAGTTCTTCTTTTGCTCCACGGGTGGTGATGGCCGGTGTACCAAAACGGAGACCCGATGTCTGGAAGGGCGAACGGCTGTCGAAAGGCACCATGTTCTTGTTGGTAGTGATATCGGCCTCCACAAGGATCTTCTCTGCTACCTTACCCGTCAGTTCCGGAAACTTGGAGCGCAAGTCGACCAGCACAATGTGGTTGTCGGTGCCGCCCGAGACGACATTGTACCCCTTGTCGGCAAATGCCTGGGCCATCACGGCCGCATTCTTTTTCACCTGTGTCTGATAGGTTTTATATTCCGGTTGCAGTGCCTCATAAAAAGAAACTGCTTTCGAGGCAATCACATGCTCAAGGGGACCGCCTTGCATACCAGGAAAGACCGCTGAATCCAGCAATGCCGACATCATCTTTACCTCTCCCTTGGGTGTGGTGAGACCCCAGGGGTTCTCAAAATCCTTACCCATCAGAATCACACCTCCACGGGGACCGCGCAATGTCTTGTGGGTGGTAGAGGTCACGATGTGTGCGTATTTAAGCGGATTTTCGAGCAGTCCGGCCGCAATCAGACCGGCAGGGTGCGCCATATCCACCATGAAGATGGCACCGATTTCATCGGCTATTTTGCGGATGCGAGCATAATCCCATTCGCGTGAGTAGGCCGAAGCCCCAGCAATAATGAGTTTGGGCTTTTCAGAGCGTGCCAGTGATTCCAGCTGGTCGTAATCCACTCGTTGATCCTCTTCACGCACATTGTATGCTACCGGTTCAAACATCAGACCAGAGAAGTTGACGGGTGAACCGTGTGAGAGATGTCCGCCATGAGACAAATTTAGTCCGAGAAACTTATCCCCTGCCTTTAGGCAGGCCAGAAAGACAGCAGCGTTTGCCTGTGCACCAGAGTGTGGCTGTACATTGGCCCATTCGGCGCCAAAGATCTCTTTCAACCGATCGATGGCAAGCTGTTCGCCTAGGTCCACCACCTCACATCCTCCGTAATATCTTCTTCCGGGATAGCCTTCGGCATACTTGTTGGTGAGGACAGAGCCCATGGCCTGCATCACCTGTTCGCTCACAAAGTTTTCGGAGGCAATCAGCTCGATACCTTTGAGCTGCCGTTCCTTTTCCTTTTGAATTATCGCAAAGATTTCTCTATCTTGTGTCATAGCGTCATATGTTGCAAAAAAATATCCGCAAAGGTAGTAACATTTTTGCGTTATCTCCTGCCGAATAGCCCTCTTTTTTTTCTGGGCTCCGGCATTGCCGAAGAGCCGGCCATGATCTGCAGGGCTTTACCATTATTCATGGTGGCATTCACCGCATTGTAGATCACGCCCCAGTCGGGTAAACCACCCAGGTTCCGGTCGTCTATAAAGAGATCGGCCCCCACTTTACGGGAGGCTTTTTCTTTCTCCTCACCCGGATGATTGGCATTCACAGCATAGAAATAGAGTCCTCTTTCTTCACAATAATCTATGGCGTCCTGTAGTAATTCACCTTCTCTGACAGTCCAGAGAATGAGTTTGTGATGGTCTTTCTGTAGCTGGAGGAGCGTTTCAATGGCAAAGGGAATGGGCCTGCCAATGGCCGGATACTCATGTTCGACGATGGTTCCATCGAAATCTACTGCTATTACCATTTTTCTAACTTTCGATAATCTTGCTGGTTGGAGATACAAAGATAGACAATTATGTAGAAAAGAGCCCTCTCTCTATGCACCGTACATTTGTTGATAGTACTGTTGATAGTCGCCACTGGTGACACTGTCGAGCCATTCCTGATGATCGAGGTACCAGCGTACCGTCCGTTCGATACCCTCCTCAAACTGCAGCGATGGCTTCCATCCCAATTCATTTCTGAGTTTTGAAGCATTGATGGCATAGCGCAGATCGTGTCCGGCACGATCGGTCACGTAGGTAATCAGTTTCTCCGATGTGCCTTCTGTTCTTTCCAACAATCGGTCCACAGTTTGAATAAGCACCTTTACCAGGTCGATATTCTTCCATTCGTTGAGGCCGCCGATGTTGTATGTTTCACCTACTCTGCCACGATGAAAGATCAAATCGATAGCACGGGCATGGTCTTCTACATAGAGCCAATCCCGTATATTCTCCCCCTTACCATAGACAGGCAAAGGCCTGTTATGACGTATATTGTTAATAAAGAGCGGAATCAGCTTCTCTGGGAACTGATAGGGTCCATAGTTATTGGAACAGTTTGAAATAACAACGGGTAGTCCGTAGGTATCATGACAAGCCCGTACAAAGTGATCAGAAGATGCCTTGGATGCAGAATAAGGGCTATGCGGATCGTAACGGGTTGTCTCCGTGAATGGCGCATCGGTGAAACCCAAGGCGCCATATACTTCATCGGTAGAGACATGGTAAAACAGTTTATCACCAAAGTCGCTCCCCCAGGCTTCCCTGGCTGCCTGCAGCAGATTGAGCGTCCCCATCACGTTGGTTCTGACAAAGGAAAAAGGATCGGTGATCGAACGGTCCACATGGCTTTCGGCAGCCAAGTGGATTACGCTGTCAATCTTCAGAGAGCTAAATATGCCCTGCATTGCTTCGTAATCACAGATATCTGCCTTCACAAACCGGTAATTGGGTTTCCCTTCCAGGTCCTTCAGATTGGACAAATTGCCGGCATAGGTCAGTTTATCCAGATTGATTATCTCATCTTCAGGGTATTTATTTACAAATAGCCGCACCACGTGTGAGCCGATAAAACCTGCACCTCCTGTAATTAATATATGTCGCATAAAAAAGGATTATTATTGTCTTTATCCGATAAAATGATATCACTGGGGGAAAGCTGCCAGTCGATGTGAAGCGCGGGATCATTCCAGCGTATCGCACCCTCGTGAGCGGGAGCATAGTAGTTGTCGCATTTATACTGAAAGATCGCTTCGTCGCTCAACACCACAAATCCGTGGGCAAAACCACGGGGTATAAAGAGTTGCGTTTTGTTTTCTTCCGACAGTTCTGCCGCAAGGTGACAGCCAAATGTGGGTGAATCGTTTCGGATATCCACGGCTACATCAAGCACGCGTCCTTTTACCACCCGCACCAGCTTCGCCTGAGCAAAGGGGGGCTTTTGAAAATGAAGTCCCCGAAGCACCCCATAACGTGATCTGCTTTCGTTATCCTGCACAAAAACTGTATTGCTCACCTTCTCCTCAAAAGTTTTCAAAGAAAATGTTTCAAAAAAACAACCCCGTTCATCCTCGAAAACGCGGGGTTGAATCATCAGCAGCCCTGCAATCGCTGTTTGAATTACTTCCATATGCTATTGTCCTTCTTTCCTGTACTTTTTCAGTACCCATCTACCCTTTCTGGTTCAAACGGATTCCGTCATCTCAAAACCGGCTATCTGATTCAATCAATCTCAACAAATACGCACCATACTGATTGTTTTTCATCGGCAAGGCTATTCTCCTGATATCTTCTGCCGTGATCCATCCGTTGTGCCAGGCTATCTCCTCCAGACATGAAATTTTTAGTCCTTGTCTTTTTTCAAGCACCTCAATGAATGTGGAAGCCTCCGAAAGCGAATCGTGAGTGCCGGTATCGAGCCAAGCGAATCCCCTGCCAAATCGTTGTATCTGCAGCTTCCCTTTCCTTAGGAATGTCTGGTTTACAGAGGTAATCTCCAGCTCTCCCCGTGCAGATGGTTTAATCTTTTTTGCGATCTCCACCACCTTATTGGGATAAAAGTACAAACCTGTCACTGCCCAATTCGATTTTGGAATCAGAGGCTTCTCTTCAATGCCCAGGACCTGTCCCGATTCATCGAATTCAGCCACACCATAGCGTTCGGGGTCGTTCACAAAATATCCGAATACGGTTGCCAACTCTTTATTTTCTGCATCTTCAACAGCTTTTTTCAGCATGGCAGGAAAGCCGTTTCCATAGAAGATATTATCTCCCAGCACCAGACAGGCAGCCTCATGTCCGATAAAATCTTCCCCTATGATGAAAGCCTGCGCAAGTCCATCGGGCGAGGGTTGTTCAGCGTAGGAGAACTGTACACCATAGTCCGCTCCGTCACCCAGAAGCCGCCGAAAACCAGGCAGGTCATCCGGTGTGGAGATAACGAGGATGTCTCTGATGCCGGCAAGCATCAATGCTGAAATGGGATAATAAACCATTGGTTTATCGAAGACGGGGAGCATTTGTTTGGAGACTCCCTTGGTAATCGGATACAATCTTGTGCCAGAGCCACCTGCTAGTACGATTCCTTTCATAATATAATCATTTCATGTTAGTGAACTGACGCCGTTGGTTGCTCAAGGCGTTCGCATTATACGCTGACGCCGTTATTCGTTCGCTGCGTTCACCTGGGTTGCACATCATATGAATTCACTGCACGCACAATTTCACCGCATCAAATCGGGTCGGAGACGTTTTGTACGTTCTACCGCTTGCTCGTGCCGCCATTCCGCTATCTTCCGCTCATGTCCCGAAAGAAGCACTTCGGGCACCTTCCAGCCCTTGTATTCTGCCGGACGGGTGTACACAGGCGGCGCGAGCAATCCGTCCTGAAACGAGTCGGAGAGCGCCGATTGTTCATCACCAATGGCGCCGGGAATTACTCTGACCACGGCATCGGCAATCATGGCAGCAACCAGTTCCCCCCCGGTGAGGACAAAGTCACCAATGGATATCTCCCTGGTAATCAGATGTTCTCTCACCCGGTAATCAATCCCTTTATAGTGTCCGCAGAGGATGATGATATGCTGTTTCAGGGAAAGCTCATTGGCCACACTTTGGGTAAACTGCTCGCCATCGGGCGAGGTAAAAATCACCTCATCGTAATGGCGTTGCGACTTCAGATAAGAAATGACACGGTCAATCGGCTCAATTTGCATCACCATGCCTGCTTCCCCGCCAAAGGGATAATCATCAATCCTTTTGTGTTTATCGAGCGTATAATCACGCAAGTTGTGCAGGCCAAATTCTACCAGTCCCTTCTCTTGTGCCCTTTTCAGAATACTCGTATGAAGGGCCCCTTCGATCATCTCGGGCAATACCGTAATAATATCAATTCTCATCCTTTGTAACTCTCGGCTTCATTTTTCAGATTAAACCCTATCTGATTGTATTTCCTTTCTCACACTATATCTCTCCAAAAATAGCAGAAAAAAACATTAACTCAAAATCAATTTCCAGTCGGGGTTGTAGTGGTGGTACTTTGTTGTGTATTGCTCTCACCCTGCATCACATCTTCGTTGCTGATGCTGCGCTGCACCCTCTTCATGGAAGTTTTCAAATCACCAAACCGGTATGTAACACTCAGTCTGAAATTTCGCATGGGGTTCATAAATTCATTCTTCTGGGTAAAGCCGGTACCCGTAGTAGTTGAGGTAAATGCCATGAACCTGGAAAAAGGATTCTGGACATTGAATGAGAGATCCAGTTTTTTATTCAGCAGACTTTTCTGCAGGCTGAATGAATAGAAGTAGAATGCCGATTGCTCAGTTTGCAATTGCACACGGTTCATGAATAAACCGCCATTGGCACCCACCCTGAAATCTTTGGGAAAGGTGAAGGTAAGCCCGCCAAAGGCACGTCCGGAAAAACCGTTGTTGCGTAATTCGCTGTCTTCCGTGCTTTGGATATCGGTGTAATTGATGCCACCGTTGAGGTAGGTACGGATCATCTGAGAAGGTGTCCAGCTCACATAGATGTTGGTGCCGAGAGTCTGATTGCGCCCAATGTTGGCATAGGTGTTGTGGGTCACACCTTCCTTCACAAAGCTGTATCCGGTAACGGCATTTCTGGCATACGCATAGCTCAGGGTGGCATTGAAGTTTATCTTTTGTGAGAAAGAGCCGTAGTTGATATTGAAATTATGTTGCTGTTCTGCATCCAAATAACGGTTACCGTAACTAATGTTGTTGGGATCCACATCGTTGACATAAGGATTGAGGTACCATATTCCGGGACGGGAAATACGCATGTTGTAGCCCCCACGCAACGTACGCGTCATTCCCAGCTGATAGGAAAGTGTCACAGATGGTACCAGATCAAAGAAGTCCGTGCGCACCACAGTATTCGAATCAGTGCTCATAAAGTGAATCTCTTGTTTTGTATTTTCACCTCGCAGGCCCAGTTTCAACCCTACTTTTCTCGCTTTAAAACTGTATCCGGCATAACCGGAGGTGATGTTCTGGGTGTGATCGAGGTCGTTTTTTCGTTCCGAATCGGGCTTCCAGGTGTTGTCAGTCACATCGAAAAAGGTGTGGTCTGCCCTGCTTGAGTTATCCCTGAAAATATACTTCAAACCCACTTCAAGGCTATGCTTTCCATTCAGCGGGTTTACATAATCAACCTGGCCGGTATGTTCTCTTCCTCCTGCATCATTGGCACTTTTGTTTCGATAGCCGTCGGGATAATAAAATGATCCAGTCACCTCATTGTATGCACTTTCGTACTCGCTGTCGTTTGGGTTGTTCTCGAAGCGGTAGGAAGCGGTGAGCATCTCTCCCTTCTTTTTGAAGCTACGCTGGTAGTCGGCGGAAAGGTTCATTCCGCCAAAACTGCTCACACTTTCGCTGCGTGTATTGTAAGAATAGGGACGGGCTCCCACAGAGCGGGCTTCCTGTAGATTGAGTGACGTAAATTCCCCCCCGAAATGAGAAGCAGACAGGTTGAAGAGATTCAGTGTGTCAGGTTCATAGCTCATGGATCCATTGAGAAAAAGGCCACCACCATCACTTTTGTTGGTACCATCAAGGGTAAGCGTATTAATCGGGTTGGGAGTCGTGTCTTCACGTCGGAAGTTGGATTCCGACTCTGGTTGGGCTTGATAAAAGTATCCTGCATTACCGGTAAAACCAAACTTCCCATATTTTGTAGCCAGATAAGCGTTGCCGCCATAACCCCCAAAGTCATCGACATTGGCTCCCACTGAACCAGAATAACCATCATCAGCACGCTTGTCTGTCACAATGTTGATAATGCCGCCAATTCCTTCGGCATCGTATTTTGCTCCGGGATCGGTGATCACCTCCACATCCTTCACACTGTTCGCAGGCATGCTTTTCAGCACCTGCGACGGGTTACCGGAGATCATATTCGAAGGCTTTCCATTGAGGTAAATCTTAAAATTTGATGACCCTTTCAGCTGTATCTCATCTTCACCATCCACGGTTATCAGTGGCACTTTTCGGAGCAGGTCGAGCACGTTGGAGGTGGATGACTCGGGGTCGTCCTTCGCGCTGTAGGTAAGTTTATCGATCTCCACCTTCACCAGCGGTCGCTGGGCGGTGACCTTTACCTCGTCCAACTCGGTAGCACCTTCGCTCATTGCGATCGATCCCAGTTCAAGCGGGTTTACAGATGCGTTGGTCTCTACTTGTTTTGTCAGATCGTTCATGCCAACATAATGAAAAAGAAAGATATACTTACCGGGTGACAACGTCGTAGAGAATGTGCCATCCTCGCGGGTGGCGAATTTTTTAATACTATTTGCGGGAGTGGTTTCATGCGAAACCGAAATCGTGGCAAAGGGAAGCGGCTTCTGATCGGATGCCGAAATCAGCCTGCCGTTCACAGTCACATTTTGTGCTGTCAAGCTGAGAGATAACAACAAAAAGAACAAGATTGATGTTTGTTTCATTGAGGTTTTAAATAAAATCTGTGCATTGAAGAGTTAAAAGTAGAAATAAAAAATCGCTCGATGGAGAAAAAACCATACGATTACATTTTTTTAACTGAAAAAGAACCTATTGGGTTTTCAGACGCCCATTTTTTTTGAGCGCCTGATCCAATATCCATTGTATCTGCCCATTTACACTACGAAACTCATCGGCAGCCCATTTTTCAATGGCATCCATTGTCTGCGAGTCGAGACGCAGTGCAAAATTTTTGGTTGTCTTCTCTTTCTTCGCCATGGTTGGTACATTCAGCTTGTTTTGCCAAGTTTTATCAACACCCTGTTCAGTTCATCAGGCCGTTGCGTTCCGATCAATATCTTTTTACCGTTTTTCAATTCAATCTGCAATCCGGTTTTTCCGCCTATAGTATAAGCTGTACTTCGGTTGAAATTCACTGTTTTACCTGTAAAGTGCCATCGCGACACCCTCATTCCCCGACCGCCAAACTCATGAAACGGATGATAATTTCTAACGTAAATATGGCTTATGTTGCTCCAGGCATAAAACTGATATCTGAAATGGTAAGGTGAATACCTAACAAAGACACCTTCGCTATTGATATAGGTGCGAAGATTACCTGAAAGGACCAGCAAAGAGATTAAAAAGAGAGCAGTAGATGTAACGATAAGACCTGCATCGCTCATTGGATCTTGTCCAACAGGTCGATTAAATCCAATTTGCACGACACAACCAATAATAAAAAGAAAATTTACAATGATCATCACCAGCCATGCCCACCACTTTTCTCGCTGCTTTTCGTAGTAATATACGCCCACATTTCTCATGTGCCTGCCTGTTATTTATTCCATCTATTGATAAAGAGACCCTGTATTCAAAACAGGTTGTGCTGATTCGTCAGCACAGAGTACCACCAGCAGGTTGCTCACCATGGCCGCTTTCTTATCGCTGTCGAGTTCCACAATATTTTCGTCCTCGATCTTTTCAAGTGCCATTTTCACCATGGTCACAGCGCCCTCCACTATCTTTTCCCGCGCTGAGATGATGGCTTCAGCCTGCTGGCGACGCAACATCACCGCGGCAATTTCCGGGGCATACGCCAGATAGTTGATGCGCGCCTCCACAATTTCAATACCAGCCATATCGAGGCGGTCATTCAATTCGAGAAGCATATTCTCGTTGATTTCTTCACCGCCGGAACGTAGCGTAATCTCCTGATTAGAAATCACATTATTGTCATAGGCATATTGCCCTGCTACCTGCCGAAGAGCGGCATCACTCTGTACAGCCACAAAATTTTCAAAAGCACCCATCTGCTTACTCACCAGGTTTACCGTAGATCCGGGAACACCAGTTGCCGCAGCCATAGTTTGTGCGTCTATTTCAAACATCGCCTTATAAGTATCCTTTAGCTTCCAGACCAACACCAAGCCTATCAGCACCGGATTCCCCACTTTATCGTTCACTTTAATAGGCTCCACATTCAAGTTGCGGGCGCGCATCGATAATTTTTTCCTGGTGATAAAAGGATTAACCCAAAAGAATCCGGTCTCCTTGAGCACTCCTTTATACTTACCGAAAAAAATCATCACAATCGCCTCATTCGGCTCCAGTTTAGTGAATCCGACCAACAGTATAATCCAAAAAACGAACAAGGCAGAGCCTGCCACAATCCCCCAAACTCCCAGAAAGAAAAGCAATACATCCACAGCGAGCAGGGCAAAAACCAGAAATAGCATTGCAAACCCATTGGCTTTAAAACCTTTAAAATTGAATTCTTTCGTCTCCATAAAATGATACTTATAATGATATTGTTTTAATATCACAAATATATTACATGTTTTTAAATTTGCAAAATATTTGCTGTTTTTTTTAAAAAAATATTGCTTGGCCCTTCTGCTACCCAATCAGTTCCTTTGAAATTTAATTTTAAGGCATCCCATCTTTTGCCTATTTTTGCAAAAAAAATATGATTTATATCCTGCTCTGCCTCGTGGCAGGTATTGCGGTAGGCTATTTAGCAAAGAAACACACCGCTGTAAAATATACCGGCTCATTGTTAAGCGTGACGATCATGCTTTTGCTCTTTTTCCTGGGTCTCTCTGTCGGCAGCAATGGACAGGTAGTACAGAATTTTACGGCTATCGGTCTGGACGCATTCCTGATTACCGTTGGCGGCACATTGGGAAGTTTGTTCTGTGCAAAATGGGTATACAAAAAGTTTTTTTAATTCAGATGAAACAATCTTTTGTATACCTCTTGCTCTTTGTTATTGGTGTTGTACTGGCACTATCGGGGATTGTGCCGGATGTGCTTCTCAATAAAGATATCGCTACGTGGGTACTTTACACATTGCTTTTTCTGGTTGGTATACAAATTGGTGCCGGTAAGAATTTGTTTGCTGCACTCAAACGTTTCGGCTGGAAGGTGCTAATGATACCGCTGGCGACCACAGTGGGCACTTTTGCGGGTGTTGCCCTGCTGAGTCTGATCATACCGGGACGAAGCCTGACTGATTGTCTGAGTGTGGGAGCCGGCTTTGCTTACTATTCGCTATCGAGCATACTCATCACCGAATTCAGGGGAGCTGAACTGGGCACAGTAGCTTTATTGGCCAATATCATGCGAGAGTTCAGTGTGCTTATCCTTGCCCCCTGGATGGTCAAATATTTCGGTAAACTGGCACCCATTTCGGCAGGAGGAGCTACCACCATGGACACGACCCTGCCAGTGATCACAAAATATGGCGGCCCGGAGTTCGTGGTCATCGCTTTATTTCATGGGATGATCATCGATTTTACTGTGCCATTGTGGGTAAGCTTGTTTCTCAGCTTGTGAAGTGAAACAATAAACAAACTGCTGTCTGAAACGTTAGAAAGAAAGCTGATTGCATTCACACACTATAGAACTTACACGTTGCATTTGTAAACAATTTCCTCAATATCATAAGATTTTGCTACAGAAAGTCCTCCTGATTACGCTCCCCCTCTTATTCCTCACGGCTTATATTTACACGGCAGTAAGGTTACATAGGATGCTGCCCCTCACGATGGGGCTTCGAATTATACTGATCCTTCTATTTGTATTGGGAATTGCAGGCATGATCCTGTTCTTTATTGCTGGAGAGAAAATGACGTTGGCTGTTTCTCGGGGTCTCTACCAGTTTAGCACCTCCTGGCTGATTGCTTTCTTTTACCTGTTTATTACTGTCATGATCATCGATGTCTTACGGTTGTTGAATGGCGCTTTCCTCCTTATCGACAAGGAAACGATGCACGCTGCTTTTAGAAATAACATCGCCACATCGGCCACGATTTTCGGCTTGGTGGCGATGTTGCTGCTTCTTGGGAACATGCGCTACCACCGAAAAAAAAGAGAATCGATAGAGATTTTAACCCATAAGATAGAAAAACCTGTACGGATTGTAGGCATCAGCGATCTACATATAGGCTACACCATTTCAGCTAAAGAGGTCACAAAATGGGTGGAGCTGATCAACGCGGAAAAACCCGATATGGTGGTCATCGCCGGTGACATCATTGACAACCATTTGCGGGTGGTCGTGAAGGATTCCGTGGAAGCGGTTCTGCAGCAAATCGACGCCCCCATGGGAGTTTACTCCTGCACCGGCAACCACGATCTGATGTTTGCTCTGAAAGAGGATGCAGGGTTTTACAAGCGCTCGGAAATCACACTCTTGCGCGATTCATTGTTCACCCTCGACGGAATCACCCTTATTGGGCGTGACGACTATACCAACAGAAAAAGACAACCACTTCAAAACATCATGAAACAGGCAGATCAATTGGGCTTCACCCTGTTACTGGATCACCAACCGCTTCATCTCGACGAATCTGTAAAAAATGAGATCGATTTTCAATTCTCAGGACATACACACCGCGGACAAATTTTCCCCGCATCACTGATCGCAGACGGGCTGTTTGAGCTCTCTCATGGTTACATGCAAAAGGGGAAAACACATTTTTATGTATCGAGTGGAATCGGAATATGGGGAGGAAAGTTTCGAATCGGCACCCGGTCGGAATATTTGGTGTTAGATCTAAAACCTGCAAAATAAGTTATATGCGCGCACTGATCAATGCTTTTATAGTTCACGTTACACTCAACGTTCTGGTCTTCCTGAAAGGATGGTACACCTTTGATGAAAAAAAATGGGCACGCATCCTACTGGCTGTAATTTTCGGGACGGAGATGGTTGTTTATTCTTTCGGATTGATTTTTTATCATACCATTCCCGATAACATCACCCAGTTTATTCGGGTGATGGGTACAAGCTGGATGCTTTTTCTGCTTTATGCGGGTGGATTGTGGTTGATCATAGATCTGACTTATATTATCTCAAGAATACAACGAAGGTCGTGGCGTTTCAAAGATCAGTCCCGAAAATATAGAATCATCACTTTTCTGCTGCCTGTCGTGGTGGTATCAGGCGTGATGACCCACGGTCATTACAAGTTCCTGCACCCAGTGGTGCAGCAGGTACCCATGACTGTACACAAGAAGGCAGGAGATATTGATTCGCTGCGTATTGCCATGGTGGGCGACCTTCACATGGGATGGATGATCAACAGGAAACATACAAAGCGGTTTGTAGATTTGATCATGGCTCAAAAACCCGATCTGATTCTCTTTGTTGGTGACATCCTCGACGCTCAAATTGAGCCAATCCTGGCAGAAAGAATGGAGGAAGAGTTGTCGCGTCTGAGTGCCCCTCTGGGTGTCTACTCCTGCACCGGCAATCATGAATACCGGTATGAAGCAGATAATAAAATCCGGTTTTTGAATGAGGTAGGGATTACCATGTTGCGCGATTCTGCTGTGTTGATTGACAGTGCTTTTTATGTGGTGGGACGTGAGGATAAGATCATTCTCAACCGACTATCTACAGAAGGTCTTTTTGCTACTCATGGAGTTGATCTCACCAAGCCTGTAATTGTACTGAACCATACACCCGATAATCTGGATGAAGAGGTGGAGGCGGGTGCAGATATTGCGTTCTACGGACATACGCATCACGGTCAGGCGTTCCCGGGCAACATTTCCACGGAGATCGTTTTTGAAGTGGCGCACGGCTACAAGAAAAAGAAAAATACCCACATATATGTCACCTCCGGCATTGGGCTTGTAGGGCCGCAATATCGCGTTGGCACCGTCTCAGAGATGGTGATGGTGACAGTAAAATTTGAATAGTTAAAAAAGAGGATGACTCTATCAGAGATAATCAACCGCTTTTTCCAGGTGTACAGAGTGAGAGCCTTTCAACAATATATAATGGCCGGTCACCGGCTCTGCTTGTAACGAATCGATCAATGCCTCCACATTCTCAAAAAAACGATGGGATGTTTTAAACTTCCTGAACGCACTCCCTACTAGATAGACCTGGCTATAGGATTGCTGCGCCAGAAAATGCAACATCTTCTGGTGTTCCTCATCGCTTCTTTCACCCAGTTCCTTCATTTCACCCAAGATCACCATTTTTGGCAAAGAGGAGGGAATGGAAGTGAAAAAATCGAGCGAGGCTTTCATGCTGGTGGGGTTGGCATTGTAGGCATCGATGATCAAATCGTTTTGCTCGGTTCGTTTGAACTGGGACCGGTGGTTACGCGGTTCATATTCCTCGAGAGCAGCACTGATCCGTTCTGCATTGATCCCGAAAAACTTTGATACCGCCACAGCGGCTATTGCGTTGTCGAAATTAAACTCACCCACCAGGCTGGTTTTCACCCGGTAGGAACTGTCGAAAAAGCTCCAGTCGAATTCCAGAAAAGGCGTCGCGTCGGCAATAGCACCGGAGGCAAAAAGGGACGGATCGTTCTTCCCATATAAGATGCGATCCATTTCTTCAGAGAGCTCATACAATATGGGATTGTCTTTGTTCACAAAAACCTTCCCTTCACGTGCACGGATGAAATCATACAGTTCTCCTTTGGTTTTGACCACGTTCTCAAACGATCCGAAACCCTCCAGATGCGCTTTGCCCACATTTGTGATAAGACCATAGTTGGGCTCTGCGATTTCACACAATTCACGGATGTCGCCAGGATGGTTGGCACCCATTTCAATAACCCCTATTTCGTGTGATCTATTCATCGACAACAGCGTGAGGGGTACACCGATGTGATTGTTGAAATTCCCCTGTGTATAAGCTACCTTGAATTCACGAGATAGGGTTATGGCAATAAGCTCTTTGGTGGTAGTCTTGCCATTTGTTCCAGTAATACCGATAATGGGAATTTTCAACTTACGACGGTGATAGTTGGCCAGCTTCTGCAATGTAGTCAATACGTTGTCTACAAAAATGATACGGTCATCAACAGGCTCATGCTCCGGTCGTTCATCGACCACGGCAAATGCGCAGCCAGCTTCCAACGCTTTATCTGCAAAAAGGTTGCCGTTGAACCGTTCTCCCTTCAGAGCAAAAAAGATTGAGTCTTTGGAACACATGCGTGAGTCGGTTGTCACGGAAGGATACTTTTGGAAAAGCGCATAAAGATCTGCTATCTCCATATTGGGCATACTTTATAGTTTATCTATTGTCCACAAATGACCTGTCACAGACCAATCTTTTGTGCGATCGTAGCAGGAATGGCCTCCTTATGTAGCACAATGCTCAGGGTTTTGTAGCGTACAAAAGGATCGGAGGCATACCAGAGACCTTTATATGGACCGGTTTCTCCCCATGAATTTTTGACCATATAGAATTTATTCCCCTGCTGATCTTTTGCAATGCCGTATATCTGCATGCCGTGATCATCGGTCGTAGCATAATTGTCGAAGGCCGACTGGCGCATCTCTTGTGTAATTTCCTTTTCTGCGAGCACTTCAGTCCCAATGCGCATCCTGAGATTGGCTTCCCGTTCGCGTCCGGATAGTCCCAACCAACGAGTTTGATCCGATCCAGCATTCTCTGTTGCCTTTTCATCAGGCACAATGGCAATTCCTTCGCGAGAGAATCCTGCTTCACTCACATCAGAAGCCCAGGCAATGGTATAACCCTGCATAATGGCATGTTCCATCACCTCCATCAACTCCTCCACAGGCAAGTTATAAGAGAGAGCCCAGCGCCAGTTATCGGGCACCTCGATAGCGAAAGATTCGTAAAAAGGGTGATGAGAGAATGAGGAAAGGGAAATATAGTCATCCTGATTTAATTCCAAAAAGGCAGCAAATGACTGCGGAGTATAGGTTTTACCTTCGTAGGTGAAAGTATCAGGTACATTGCCAAGATAGGTGTCCAGTGCACCCGAGAAACCTTTCTGCCAGACTGGAGTCAGTGCACGGGCCCCAATAATGCCGTCCATATATCCTTTCAACACCTTGTCGAGTTCGTCGTGTTCGTGTCTGTCGGTTCCATAATGGAGTCCGGGGTATGCCTCCTCGAGTATGATTCCGTAAGCATTGATGGTCTCCACCACATCGGCAAAAGAACCACCACCGGCAAAATTCATACTACCATGGAGACGGGCATATTTGAGTGCTTTCTCTTCGTAGTTCCGCCGCACGATATACATTTCAGACAGGTCGAATGTTCCTTTTCCCATGCGGATGAGCTCCGACTCGAGCATTCCCACACCCGAGAAGCTCCAGCAAGTGCCCGAGCTGGCTTGATTTTTTACCGGGGTAATCGGATTTTCTCTGATCACCGTAAATTCATACGCAGTTTGCGACAAAAGGGTTCCAAATGATGTGAGCCACACAAAAAAAAGAAAAAAACTTTTCATTCGATATATATTGTTGTTATTCAGTTGTTATGTTTTTACATTTACTCCTCAATTTCAGAAGCCTACTGCGTTCGTGTGAAACTCAAGAAAAAATGTTTTTACACTCACTTATCGCTGACACTTGATGGTAATACACCCCACAAATGATCGCGTTAGCCTATTAGACATGAAGAAGTATGTGGCTTAGACCTACACAAAGATAATATTTTTTGAGAGATTTACAATGGTGTATATCATTCTCCTGCCCCACCAGATATGGAAAAAACATCTCCAGTCTTGGATGATGAATCATTTTCGGTTATCTTTGATTGTTCATTTTCAGGACACAGCTAGGTGGGTGATAACAGCTACTACGATGACCAAGGCACTCTCATCCCGCACTGTTCACCTCAAGCGATGTATAGAGTATAGACACTGAGAAGACTATTGAACAACAATATCTGAAACAACAGAATGGATTACAGGGATACCGTGTTTCTTGCGGTAGCAGAACAGCTAAGTTTTTCGAAAGCAGCAGAGAACCTACATATCAGCCAACCAGCCGTCTCTCGGCATATCAAAGAGCTGGAGCAGCGTTACGATGCCAGCTTTTTTGAACGAAAAGGCAACCGCATCTATCTCACCGAGGCTGGCGAGAAGATGTATCATGCACTCAGGGAGATCGCGCAACACTACCGCCATCTCGATTTTGAAATGGGTGAGCTGTACAATGCACAGTCAGGTGAAATCATCATTGGTGCCAGCTCCACCATCGCCCAGTATGTGATTCCCCGAGTGATGGCGTCCTTTCACAAACGCTATCCACACACTCAGTTGTACTTGAAGAACGGCAATTCGTTCGAGATGGAACAACAACTGCTCGACAACCGAGTCGATGTGGCACTAGTTGAAAACCTCTCCGTACAAGGAGGAATCCGCTACCATGATTTCCTGCACGACGAGTTGATTGTGGTCACAGGCCAAAAAAGCTCTTATTCGGGACGGGGAACAATTGATAAAGAAGATCTGTTGCATATGCCACTGGCATTGCGGGAAGAAGGTTCCGGCACCCTGGAGGTGATCAGAAAATTCTTTACACAACATAAAATCCGTTTTGAAGATCTCAATACACCCATTCACTTGGGCAGTACTGAGTCGATCAAGAACTTCCTGCTCGATTTCAACGGCCTGGCTATTATCTCAGAGAAAGCAGTTCAAAACGAGTTATACCTGAAAACGCTTGTCAAGCTCCAGGTAACCGGCATTACTTTCCCCCGCGAATTTCGCATTGCATACAAGGTCGGACACAAAAGCAGGCAGACTGACCTATTTGTGGAATATCTGCTGAATTACCCGTTGTGAAAAATACAATTCGATGGGTATCGCTTGTTATTCTTACAGTCACCTCATTATAACTACATGTTAATTGCTATAACAATTTATCATTTGATAATGTTATAGCTTTGCGTTATTTTTGTGCCCAAAAAGCATGGAAGAAATCAAAGCTGCAAGCAAAATTCACCTGTCAAGTCGAAAAGAAACCCTACACAACCGGCTTTATGCCGTTCTGATGTTTCTCTGTTTTTTACCGTTTATGTCTCCGGCTATCGCACTCTTTTCCGGATTGTTATTCTCTCTGCTCGGCATCAAGCACCCCACGCTTCATCGTTATACCTCACCGGTGCTGCAACTTTCTATCGTGCTGATGGGTTTCGGCATGAGTCTGAGTGAAGTGATCACCGCCTCAAGAACCGGTTTTGTGGCCACGGCCATCTCCGTTGCTTCCGTGATGATCATTGGTATTCTGTTGGGGAAACTCTTCAAAGTGGAGAAGAAGATTGCGTTGCTAATCGCAACCGGTACGGCCATCTGCGGAGGGAGTGCCATCGCGGCTGTTGCTCCGATCCTGCAGAGCAAGAGTTACCAGAATTCGTTCGCGCTGATTGTCGTCTTCGTGCTAAACGCCGTAGCCCTCTTTCTCTTTCCGTTTGTAGGCAGGGAACTGGGAATGAGCCAGGAGCTGTTCGGAAACTGGGCTGCCATATCGATACATGATACCAGTTCGGTAGTAGGTGCCGGGGCTGAATATGGAGATAAGGCCCTGCAGGTAGCCACCACAGTTAAATTGATCCGGGCGTTGTGGATCATTCCGCTGTCTATGGTGATTGCCCTTTTCCAAAAAAAAGAACGGGGAAATTCGATCAAATTTCCCTGGTTTATTCTCTTTTTTCTTTTTGCGATTCTCTTTGCCAATTTCTTCCCGGAACTTCATACCAGTTACGATCATTTCAACTGGCTGGGCAAAAGGGGGATGGTGATTGCGCTATTTCTGATCGGATCTAACATTACCCTAGCTGAAATCAAAAAGTCCGGTCCACGAAGTTTTGCCCTTGGTATCACCTTGTGGGTGATAACGGCTGTTGGTTCTCTATTTTTTCTGATGCGATAGCTATCTTTGCAGCAAAAAAAACTATCTTTGCAGCAAGAGACAACAACTAAAATGGACGACCTCACCCCCAAGAAGAAAAGAAGCCGCAAGGGCCTAAGATGGTTTCTCGGCATATTGATAGTGACACTCGCTGTTTTCATCTATGTACGCTACTACTATGTATTTGGCACGGGTGTAAAATCTGGAGAACTAAACTACCTTGTATACAAAGGTGTTATCTTTAAGACTTATGAAGGAAAGCTGATCCAGTCAGGGTTCAGAGCCGATAAGCCAAGCGGATTGCAATCCAACCAATTTGATTTCTCTGTTGTAAACGAAGATATTGCAAAACGACTGATGATATCGGGAGGAAAGATGGTGCAATTGCACTACAAAGAATATTTTGGCACCCTACCCTGGCGTGGATACACCAAATTTGTGGTAGACAGCATTGTATCTATCGAAGAGGTCAGGGAAAGCTCTTCCATGGAAGAGGGACTTACTCCTTTCATTCTGGAATCTCTGTGAAAGCATAAAAAATGGCTCCAAAGAAGTTCTATGTAGTTTGGCAGGGAGTGAGTCCGGGCGTTTACGCATCGTGGGAAGAGTGCAAGATGCAGGTGACAGGATTTGAAAATGCTCGGTATAAATCATTCCCCTCACAGGAGGAAGCTGAAAAGGCATTCCGTGAAAATCCATGGAAGCATTTGAAAGCAAAAAAAGGGAAGAGTGTGTCACCACCCTCTAGCAACACGATCATCAGCGAGAGCATGGCGGTGGATGCTGCCTGCAGTGGTAATCCGGGGCTTTTGGAATACCGAGGAGTCTATGTAGCAGATAAAAGAGAGGTTTTCCATGTCGGTCCTCTTGAAGAGGGCACCAACAATATTGGTGAATTTCTGGCTATTGTTCATGCTCTGGCGTTGCTAAAGAAGCATCAGCAGCCCACGCCCATTTATTCCGACAGCGCGAATGCTATTAAATGGGTTGCCAACAAGAAATGTAACACCAAGCTGGAACGCTCAGAAAGAAACAAACCCCTCTTTGAACTGATTGCCAGAGCTGAAATTTGGCTTCAACAACACAATTACCAAAACCCGGTCCTTAAATGGGAAACAAAACACTGGGGCGAGATTCCCGCCGATTTCGGACGCAAATGACTCGCTTCGCTTATATCTTATTCCACTTTTTTTCTGCAAAAGAAACATTTGATTCCAAAAACAATTATCTTTGCCGGAGTAATTGCTTTCGGAGGAATGCTTTTATCTATGAATGAAGGAGAATGCTGTAGGTTTAGAAAAGATGAACGTGTCACAGGTGAAAAAAGGGTAGAAACCCTCTTTACCCAGGGCGTTTCCTTTATGGCGTACCCCTTCAGGGTGGTATTTCTTGAGACGGCTCAGCTCCGTACCGATCCCCTGTCGGTATTGATCAGCATCCCCAAAAAAAGGCTTCGCTCAGCTGTGGATCGCAACAGGATGAAACGACTCACAAGGGAGGCCTATCGATTAAACAAACATCTTTTTGATGGCATACTCTCAGGGGAAAAAGCGCACATTGACCTGGCTTTCATTTATGTGAAAGATACGTTAAGCGATTTTACTACGGTGGAGAAAGGAGTGCGAAAAGCGTTGAGTACATTAAAGGTACAGATTGGAGGAGGACAATGTTGAAATTGATCAAACAACTGCTAACATGGATTTTACTTCTTCCTGTCTATTTCTACCGGAATGTCATCTCTCCGCTCACACCCCCCAGTTGCCGGTACACGCCTACCTGCTCGCAATATACGATAGAAGCATTGAAAAAACATGGACCTTTCAGAGGGTTCTACTTGTCGGCCAGGCGCATTTTAAGCTGTAATCCCTGGGGCGGATCAGGTTATGATCCGGTTCCGGAGCCAAAGCACGGAAAAGGCCAACCGAAGGCAGAGGACAATTAATGTATGGAATTTTACGACCTTCACACTCACCAGATTTTTCTCGAGGAAAACGATGACCCTTATCACTCGTGCATCTTCGACGTATACCCACTTGAATTTGAAGTAGCCAAAGACTCTTACCACCGACATGCCTTTTCCTGCGGCATCCACCCATGGTATTCCGAGGAGAGTGACACGCAGATGGCATACCTGAACGAAATTGCTTCCAACCCGCGCATTGTGGCCATTGGAGAGACCGGTCTCGACAAGCTCAAAGGGCCCTCTTTCGAGGTGCAGATTCCTGTTTTCAAAAAGCACATCGAGCTCTCCGAAAAACTGGCCAAGCCGGTCATTATCCACTGTGTGAAAGCATGGGAAGAGCTTATCCAGATCAAAAAAGAGACCAAGCCCACCCAGCCATGGATCATTCATGGCTATCGGGGAAAGCCAGAACTAACCCAAAGACTTCTGCAGGAGGGATTTCTTTTTTCCATTGGCGACCAGATCAATGTAGACTCGATGCAGCTAATTCCAATTGATGCATTATTTTGTGAGACCGATGAGGATGAAATGTCGATCAGAGAGGTTTATCTCCAAGCGTCACAGGCGGTAAATGTGGACTTGGAAGCATTTGCTGACAGTATAGCTACCAATATACGCAGGATATTTCCCACGGTACAGCCACCCAGGCCATGGTATACCAAGGAGATTGAAGAAGAAAATTAAATTTAGTGATGATTTTTGTGATTCTCCCGTAGAAATGACTCCAGAGCTGCGGTCATAGAGGGGAAGTCGGGTTGGGGCGCTTCGCAATCGAGACGTAGCCCCGCCTCTTCCACAGCCTTGGCAGTGGAAGTACCAAAGCAACCGATGGCCATATCTTCCTGTTTAAAGTCAGGGAAATTGGTAATCAAAGACTGAATACCCAACGGGCTGAAAAAGACTATCATGTCATAATCGAGTTTCACTCCTTTCTCGAAATCGTTGCTTACGGTCCTGTACATCACGCTTTTGATGTAATTGATTTTCTTTTCATCCAGAAAATGGGTCACCTCATCATTGTGTTCTTCGGGCACAGGGAAGAGAAATTTTTCTTTCGCATGCTTGGTAAACGCATTATTCAAGCCATCGATCTTTCCTGTTGGACTGAAAAATATTTTTCGTTTTCGATACACAATATACTTTTGCAAGTACAACGCGACTACTTCGGAAGTACAGAAGTATTTCATGGTCTCCGGAATAACCACTTTCATTTCTTCACAGATAGAAAAGAAATTGTCAACTGCTGTTCTTGCTGTAAATACAATGGCTGTATAATCGAGGATGTTGATACGCTGCTGACGAAATTCTTTGACAGACACCCTTTCCACTTTGATAAAGGGATAAAAATGCATCTCAACGTGAAACTTTTCAGCAATATCGTAATAGGGTGACTTTTCGCTGCTGGGCTTAGGTTGAGAGATCAGAATTTTCTTTACTTTCCGGATGTTCATATATCAATATTTCCTACCAAACGAATGAATAATAGTGCGCCTTTATAAAACATGAGATAGGGCGCAATTTCGGTTCCGCAAAGATACACAAAAAAATAAAAACCACCGACTTTATTTTTAACAAAAATATTTAACAACCCGAACACGATGACGAAACGACTCACCACAAAAATGAGTAAAAACAGAAGTAGCATACCATGCTTTAATTCGGGCAGAAAAACAGACAACAAGGCAGGCAAAAGCAGGAGGATGCCCATCAACTCCAATAACCGGTAATAATTACTTATCCAACGCTTTATTTCATGTGGCATAAAAAAGAGAGCGATGATACGATAAATAAGCAATTTCACCGAAGTCAACAAGACCGGCAACAGCAGTAAAGCGGAAAAAGTGAGCAGTTGCAACCTCAATGAAAGCATGGCCACACCTTTGTCCCACAAAAAGGTGAAACCGAGGATGGCAATGACCAGCATCGCCTGGATCACTAAAAAAAATTCACCCCAAGCCTCGGTGGTGGTTACCTGCCCTTTAAAACCCGCAGTCTGACGTTTTACGGGAGACAAGGTTTGCCTGAAATTCTCCATGAATACCACTCCTTCTTTTCGAAACACAAGGGAGAAGGTTACGAAACAAGCGACAAAAAGAAGAAAAAAAGTGCTGTTTACCCACAGGGAGGTTGGCATTGCCATGCCTGCCTTACCGATAAAAAACTGATCAATATTCGCGAGAGTCAATGAATCAACAGAAAACAAAATACGCTGTGGGTCGGTAGGGAGGAACTCATACCGACCAAAATTCATCTGGAGTGAATCAGCCTGACACGAGAGATCTTCTGCCATGAGGTAAAAGGGAGTCTCCTGCAAGGTATCGGGTGTAAACAGGGTCACTTTATGCGTATTTTCTCAATGAACGACAAATTTACAACTCTTTTTCCTGAAAAGCGGTCTCCTCGGCTTTTCCATCGAAGAAATCCTTCAACATGGAGAGAGCCTCCTCCGGAGATGATGCGACCTTCCATATCGACAGATGCGTTTTCTTCAGGAATCTCGTCTCCCTCATTTTATCGAAAAAAGCGAGTAAAGGTCGATAGAAATCGTTGGTATTAAGGATAATCACGGGATTATTATAAAGGCCCAATTGTTTCCAGGTGATAATCTCTGCCAGCTCCTCCAATGTTCCCACTCCACCGGGCAATGCAATGACAGCATCAGCCGACTGAGCCATACACTGCTTTCTTTCGTGAATGGTTTGGGTGACAATTGTTTCGTTGAGCTGATCGTGACACCACCCGGCATCTACCATAAACCGGGGGATAACACCCTTTACTATTCCTCCGTGACGGATCATCGAATCGTTTAATGCCCCCATCAGTCCCTGTCTTCCGGCACCGTTAACACAGATGATGTCGTGTTCGGAAAAGAGCACTCCCAAACGTTCGGCTGCTTCAAAATAGCATGCATCAATGTGAGAACTGGAAGCGCAATAAACCACCACAGTCGGTCGTTTCTCTCTCATCTCAATCCTTCAAGCCAAATTCTTTCCTAATTTTTTCCACGTAATCAAGCTTCTCCCAGGTAAATAATTCCACCTCCAGCAACACCGGCTCCGGCATATAACGCGAGTTAAATACTTTCTTCACCTTCCGTGGCTCTCGTCCCATGTGACCGTAAGAGGCTGTCTCAAAATAGATGGGATTGCGTAGTTGCAGTCGTTGCTCAATGGCTTTGGGCCGCAGGTCGAATAACAAACGAATTTTTTCAGCTATCTCGGCATCGGTCAGGTTCACGTTGCTTTTTCCGTACGTGTTGACGTAAATACTCATCGGCTCAGCTATGCCGATGGCATACGATATCTGAATCAACATCTCAGAAGCTACACCAGCAGCAACCATATTTTTGGCTATATGTCGCGCCGCATAGGCTGCAGAACGATCTACTTTCGAGGGATCCTTACCCGAAAAAGCCCCGCCACCGTGTGCAGCCTTTCCGCCATATGTATCTACGATGATCTTACGTCCGGTCAGTCCAGTGTCTCCATGCGGCCCCCCGATTACAAATTTACCAGTGGGGTTCACATGATATTTGATATCTTTCTCAAAAAGCTTGTGTACATCTTTACGGCGTTTATACTGTGCCTGCACACGGGGAACGAGAATGGTGCGCACGTCTGTTTCGATGCGTGAGCGCATCCGCTCATCTGCTTCAAGGGCTGCCTCTCTTGTATTTTGCCGGGGCTCCTCAAACTCGTCGTGTTGGGTAGAGATCACAATGGTATCTATGCGCAGTGGAGTACCATCTGCTGCATATTCAATAGTAACCTGTGATTTTGCATCGGGACGGAGATAAGGCATCAGCTCCGGTTCATTTTTACGGATATTTGCCAGCTCTAGCAAGAGAGCATGACTCAGATCGAGCGAGAGCGGCATGAAGTTGTCTGTTTCGTTGGTTGCGTAACCGAACATCATCCCCTGGTCGCCGGCACCCTGTTCCATGGGATCGGCTTTCTGATCTACGCCTCGGTTAATGTCGTCCGATTGTTCGTGTATGCTGGAGAAAACACCGCACGATTGTGCCTCGAAACGGTATTCACTTTTGGTGTATCCTATTTTGGCAATTACATCGCGCGCCACTTCGGCTACGTCGACATAGCTGTTTGATTTCACTTCTCCAGCAAGAACCACCTGCCCTGTGGTGACCAGTGTCTCGCAAGCTACTCTGGAGTTGCGATCGTACGCCAGAAACTCGTCGAGCAATGCATCTGAAATCTGATCGGCCACTTTATCAGGATGTCCTTCCGAGACCGATTCGGAGGTAAATAAATAATTCATCTTGTACAAAAAAATTTAGTTGTTTTCCGGCAAGCAGTCACATACGGCTGTGAGGCGCAAGTGTGTCACCAAACGAAAACAAAGGTTGATATTCTTCATTTAACGCATGCGGGAACTGAAACAAGAGGGAGAAAGGAAATGCAGTAAATTGTTTTTAGCATTTTTTTCTGTGGTTGCAAGCAGTTCAAATCTTTCCACATGGCTTAAATCAGTTACAAAGGTAGTAAGAATAAAAGAAAAGCAATGTTAAAGTATGGTTAAAATAGCAGAGTGTTATATTAACCATACTCTTACAGCGTCATCGGCATTTACCCGTTGATGATCTCTCCTCCATGGGGGATGCAGGCATTGTTCCGACATGTAACTGACATCGTCGCTGGCAAGAAAAGGAGGTAAGAAATCATAAAGATCATTTGATCTTATGCTTCAGAGAATGTTGTTTTCCTGCAACCAGTTCTCCAGATTGATGCCATTGGCAAGATGCACCGTCTGGAAACCCAAATCTCGGGCTGTTTCTATGTTTGCGGCATTGTCATCGATAAAAAGAGATTCTTCAGCACGGAGATTGTATCGGTTCAGCAAGATGTGATATAATCTCTTGTCGGGTTTTACTATTTTTTCTTCACCCGAAACGACAATGCCTTTCAGATCCTGAAAAAAGTCATAACGCTTCATGGCCAGGGGTAAAGTTTCTGCCGACCAGTTGGTAAGTCCATAGAGGCTATATTTTTCTTTCAGTGGTTTTATCAGTTTAGTATTTTCATCAATGGTGCCCCCCAGCATCTCCTCCCATCGGTCGTAATACATGGCTATTTCATTGGTGTATTCCGGAAATTTTTGCTGTAAAAGGTGGGTGGCTTCCGCCAGGGGACGTCCCTCGTCCTGCAGCAAATTCCAGTCGTAGCGGCAGACATTTTCCAGAAAAAAGTTCAACTCCGTCTCTCTATCGAACACATTCCTATAGAGATACAATGGGCTCCAGTCGATCAGTACACCGCCAAAATCGAATACAATATTTTTTAGTTTTTCCATATTTCTTTTGCATACTTCTTATTTGACCCTAAAAATAGGACTTTTTTCCCTGACTTTTCCTATTTTTGTCATCCATATATGATACAACCCAACAACTCATCGGCATCATATCTGAGAAGCGGTCTGTTTCAGGTCGCGTCGTGCGTTATTATCTCCCTGCTTCTTGTCTCTTGTGGCGCAGGCAGAAGCAGCGTTTCTCGCAGCAATACTACAACCACAACCAGTGCTGACATCCTCAATTACGGCAGCAAATATCTGGGCAAGCCTTATCGATCTGGAGGCAAGGGACCTCAATCCTTCGATTGCTCTGGATATACCGCCTTTGTTTTCGGTGCGTTCGGATATAAACTAGGTAGCAGTTCTGCCGGACAAGAGAGGGAAGTACCCCTTATCCTGAATAGAAAAAAACTACAAAAAGGAGATTTGGTATTTTTTGAAGGAAGAAGAAAAAATGGCAAGGTAGGACATGTGGGCATCGTTTCAAGCATCTCTTCCAATGGTGACTTTGAATTTATTCACGCATCGACCACCAGCGGTGTGATCGTCTCTTCTTCGAAAGAACCATATTATGCCTCACGCTATCTCAGGGGAGGCAGGGTACTGGAGGAATCTCCCCTCCAGCATGCTGTACTACCCTCATCGGCAACCCCAAAACAAAGAGCCCAACCGGTAACGATTGCTGTTGCGACGACAGCAGCCCCCACACAGGTGGGACACAGGAAAATAGCAGGAGATGCGATCTCAAAGGAGTCCGCTCAAACCAATTATTCACTGATGAGCGGTAGTGTCATCCTTGTGCAGACCGACTCCACGAAAAATCAGATGAAAAACGAAAAATCCCAAAATCGGTCCGAAGAGAAAGATAAAAAAGGGGTAGATCAAGTCAATAGTGAAGTCGTGCTGAGGGAAGATGAATTTACCATACCCTCTCCTACTGCCCGTCATACGGTAAAGAAAGGGGAAACACTCTATTCGATTTCTAAACAATATGGATGCTCTGCGGAACAACTGAAAAGCATGAATCCACATCTGGGTGTCCTCTTGAAGACGGGAGAGATATTGCATATTCCCGTCACCCCATGACTTAACAGGGGTGAATATGGTACTT
Source organism: uncultured Proteiniphilum sp. (assembly GCA_964602395.1). Taxonomy (GTDB): domain Bacteria; phylum Bacteroidota; class Bacteroidia; order Bacteroidales; family Dysgonomonadaceae; genus Proteiniphilum. The sequence continues at coordinate 26,407 of CAZRRC010000009.1, forward strand.
TCGCATCTTTTGTGTAAATTTGCACACTAAAATTAAAAATTGATACATTATGATAACTGCAGACCAACTCAAAGATGTGTTGGAGCGCGAGCAGGCGCTGAGGGGGTATCTTTGACGTCGATACAAAGATAATCCGGCTCGAAGAAGAGGAACTCCGTACCCAGTCACCTGATTTCTGGAATGATGCCAAAGCGGCTGAAAGTCAGATGCAGGTGGTGCGGGAGTTGAAGTTCTGGATCAATGCATACAACGAAGTAAAAGCGGCAGTTGAGGAGTTGCAGCTGGCTTTCGATTTCACCAAGGAGGGAATTGTTTCTGAGGAAGAGGTCGATGCCAATTACTCACAAGCTATCAGTCTGATTGAAGACCTGGAGCTGAAAAACATGCTTCGCCGTGAGGAGGATAAACTGGGAGCTGTGCTGAAAGTAAATGCCGGAGCCGGTGGAACCGAGAGTCAGGACTGGGCCTCCATGTTGTTTCGCATGTACCAACGCTGGTGTGAAAGCAAAAAATATAAAACCGTTGTAACCAACTGGCAGGATGGCGATGATGCTGGCATCAAAACAGCCACACTGCAGGTTGAAGGCGATCTTGCTTATGGTTTTCTAAAAAGTGAGAATGGTGTTCATCGGCTAGTGCGCGTATCGCCATATAATGCACAAGGGAAGCGAATGACTTCCTTTGCATCGGTCTTTGTAGTACCATTGGTTGACGACACCATTGAGATTGAGGTGAATGCCGCTAATCTGAGCTGGGACACATTTCGTTCATCGGGCGCCGGCGGACAAAATGTGAACAAGGTAGAGACCGGCGTACGGCTGCACTACGTCTACAAAGATCCCGACACGGGTCAGGAGCAGGAGATCGTGATTGAAAATACCGAAAGCCGCTCCCAAATGGGGAATCGTGAAAATGCTCTGAGACTGCTTAAATCGCAGCTCTACGAGATTGAACTGGAGAAACGTCGTGCAGCACAGGCAGCCATTGAAGCAGGGAAGAAGAAAATTGAGTGGGGTTCACAGATACGCAGTTACGTGTTCGACGACCGGCGTGTAAAAGATCATCGGACTAACTACCAGACATCCGACGTCACAAGTGTCATGGATGGCGACTTGGATGAATTTATCAAAGCCTATTTGATGGAGTTTGGTGGAGGGGAGTGATGAAGAACGGAAATATTCCTGCAAAAGAGGGCCTATATCCTGAAAAAACGTACATTTGCAGGTAAAACCGAATTTTCCAATTACGCATGACAAGCAAGCGCAGCGCAATAGATATTATCCTGAAGTGTACCCTCTTCATCTCCTTCAGTTTTATCTCCCATTTTATATCGGGGCAGATAAGCCACGGTGGCAGACCACTAGCCCTGCAGGCTGGTGTGGCTGCAAGAACCATTGCTCCGACAGCCGATTTATTCGTGGAGATGCCCTCTTTTGATGTGCAGGCTGCATTGTGGCGCACACAACAGGACCAAGCGCAATTTAAAAGCCTCGAGTTTGCACACAAATTTTTCGTTCACCTGCGCCCCGATAATGCAGGCTCCACCTTTACCGAAGGCAGCATGAAAGTCTGGCGTGTGGGTATCCGTTCAAAGGGAGCTTATTCGTTGAACATCCTCTTTTCAAAATTTCGTTTGCCCGCTGGCGCAAAGCTGTTTGTCTACAACGCTGATCAGACAGAGGTACTGGGTTCCTATACATGCGACAACAACAGCGACCTGAACTTCTTACCCCTGCAGCCCATTGGTGGTGAGGAGCTTATTGTGGAATACCAGGAGCCGCTGCATGCCGATTTCGTGGGAGAGATTGAAATTGGAGAGGTTAATCACGATTATGTGGGCATCTTCCGTGCTACAGAACCACGCGACCCGGTCAATTCATGTCATCCCAACCTTATTTGTTACCCGGAGGACATTCAGCCGGGAAGCGGTGTAGTGGCATTGATTATCAACGGCACCACTTATTGTACCGGATCACTCATCAACAATACCGCCAACGACGGCACGCCCTACCTCATTACAGCCACTCACTGCCTGAATAACGATTACGATGCCACCTTTCTGGCAAATAGAAAATATGATCTGGTGGCAGGCCGCATTGTCGCTTTTTTCAATTATAATTCACCTGTTTGCCAACCGGACATACGGGGCCCGTTACAAATGAGTCTTGCTTCTGCCGATTCGGTGCTGATCAGTGAACGGCACGATATCTCACTACTGAAACTGAAACAGGTTCCACCCAAAGAATATCAGCCCTATTATTTGGGATGGAATGCAGACACAGCTCCCTCAGCTCCTTTTCACGGATTGCATCATCCCAACGGAGGCATCAAAAAAGTGGCAGTTGAAGAGAATTCATTGGCTATCGGTTCTTTTGATGACCCCACTCACAAGTATAACATGGAACCCAACTCTTTCTGGGTAGTGAGAGATTGGGAGACAGCCTCTACGGAAGGGGGTTCCTCCGGATCACCCCTGCTCGACAGGGAAAAACGCCTTGTGGGCACCCTTACTGGCGGGGTATCGCAATGTTCCGCACCACGTGGACCCGACATATATGCATCGCTGCAAAAGTTCTGGCAGGTACAAGGTTCCATTGATAATCCCAACCCCCTCAGTTATTATCTCGACCCACAGGGTTTGCAAGCCACACAAGCCGATGGCTTCAATCCTTTTGCATCAGAGCCATTCACCAAAAGCCACAACTTTAAAACAGACGAGAAGCCTGCAGAGACCTATTTCCAATCGGTTCCTATGTTTGCTACAGGCAACACATTTGGTTATACCGAGTTTGCGGAAGAGTTTTACGTCAAAACAACCACCCAACTTCGGGGAGTATTCATCTCCTCTCCCACCACAAAAAATGCGTTGAACCTGAACATCCGAATCAAAATCTATTCTGGTACAGAAGGACCGTCTCAGCTTCTTTATGAACAACCTTATGATTATAGTTACCGCTACTACAGCAAGGGTAGCTTCTCGCAGACTCAACGTGACATGAGGCACAACGTCGAAAACTATATCGAGTTTACCAATCCGGTCACTGTCACCGGATCGTTCTATATTTCCTATTCCGATACAAATGGTGTACCCGCAGGTTTTTCGGTCTTCAATACAACCCCTCGGAAGCTGGGTTCCGGCATTATTTCCACCGCTTGGATGAAGAACGCCACCGGATGGGTCAGGTCATCGGAGAACATAGAGAACCCGGTTAATACTGCATTGCTGATAATCCCCTATGTGATCGGCAGCGGGTCTACTGTGGTAGAACCTATACCGGAGAAAGCCGAAACGAAGGTATACTATTCACATGACGTGAAACGAATATTCATTGAGTCGAACCGAGAGCTGCTTCAGTGGGAGATATTTTATTCGTCGGGGCTGAAGATCCATCAGGAGAGTGCAGACAAGAGCATCAACAGGGCTTCCTACCATGCAGCCCACCTTCCCGGGGGTGTTTATATTGTTAAGGTGAAAACCGTTGAAGGAGCTATTAGCACAAAAAAAGTACTGGTCATGTAGGGGTTATTACTTTTCGATCCTGTCGTCGATCCCTTCCGATGAATGGTTTCCCCCAGTTTTTTCGATCTGGTCTTTCAGGTAGGTGGAGATTATGCTGCTCCCTTCTTCAGATGTTCCTTCTTCAGATGTTTCGGCACGACTGTATTCTACTGTTTTTTCCGTCTGAGGAACCACAGGTTCTACCGCTTCTTTCATGCCCACGATCAATTGATCGCCCACACCGATGCGAGTAGACCGTAATCCGTTCCACGATTGGAGCTGCGAGACATTCACACCGTTTTCCCTGGCAATCTTACCCAAGGTATCTCCCTTTTTCACCCGGTAATATTGGTTGACAGAGCCAGTGTTGACCAACTGTTCCTGCGCTATCTGGGAAGTCTGCGCATTATTATCCGGTGCCGGGGCCTCCTTATGTCCTACGATCAACCGTTTACCGATACCAATCCGGCTCGATTTCAACCCGTTCCACGATTTAAGTTGGGAGAGTGAAATACCGTTCCTTCGGGCTATGGTAGAGAGATTGTCTCCTTTTTTTACCCGGTAGTAAACGTTCACGCCATTACCTGAGCCCAATGACTCATACCCGTTTAGGTAGCTATCAGTATTGCTGCGGTGGGTTAAATACTCGTTCCGTTTAAATTCGTTAATTTCAACTGTTTTATCGATGAAAGCATACACCTTCTCAGAAGGAAGAACCAGCGAATAGGCTTTGAAGTCACCCGGGATCACATCTTTCCTGAACTGGGGATTGAGTCGTCTCAGTTCACTCACGGAAATATCCAATACAGCGGCAATCTGTTCCAGATGAATGCGTTCATTCACCTGTACCGTATCCAGTGCCGCGGCTGAACTGTATGGGTGAGCAGGGCAGATATTGTGATCGGCATAATGATTCATGATGTAATTCGCTGCAATAAACGCGGGCACGTATCCTCTTGTTTCACGGGGTAGCCGATGATAAATCTGCCAGTAGTCGCGTTTACCTCCACTGCGGGCAATTGCTTTGTTCACGTTACCAGGACCGCAATTGTAGGCCGCGATGACTAGGTTCCAATCTCCATAAATGGCATACAAATCTTTCAGATAGCGCACCGCCGCCTCAGTCGATTTATGAGGATCGCGCCGCTCATCTACGAGGCTGTTCACCTCCAACCCGTAACCTTTACCAGTGCGCAACATAAACTGCCACAATCCGGTGGCTCCGGCACGGGAGACCGCCACCGGACTAAGCGCCGATTCAATAACCGGCAAGTACTTTAACTCAAGGGGCAGACCATGTGCATCTAAGGCCTGTTCGAACATCGGAAAGTAATAATCTCCCAACGCAAGCATGTAACTCACCTGTTCTCTTTTCCGATCGGCATACATCTCAATATACTTCTTCACCACGCTGTTGTAGGATAATTCCATCTCAGAGGGCATGCTGTGGAGACGGCGAGTATAGACCGAATCGGAGAAAAGCACATTTTGCCCTCTCTTACAATCTTCTTCTACATCCTGGAGATCAAGCTGCCATGCGTCCAACAGGTCGCTCAATTGTTCCGTCATGCTTTCGGGATAAAGAATGGCGTCGTCGCTGATGGAGTCAACCATGAGAGCCTGGTTTTGTTGAGCCGACAGTGTTGCGAAACAAAACAGCCCTGCTGAGATGAGTAGAAATATGCTTCTCATACAATAATTTTTAAAAACTAAAACTCCACTGAACCCCGTAGGCGGAGTTTCCTTTTACCAAAGGCCGCTCCTCTTTAAGAATAGCAGGCGCTGCGTGTAATGACAAGTCGGGACTGATATCAAAGTCGAACAATTGTGCATCGACGTATGCATCTACGATGGCCACCAGATAGAGCCCCACAGTAGCAATGATACTTAAATCACGGTAATACCTAAAATAATCTTTTCTCTGCTGCAAGACCCCCGTAAACCATGGGATATCCGTTGTGGCAGGATCCCTCCCATAGGGGAGCATATTGTGCCAACGGTTTGTATCCGGGTTATCGTCCATGATATCCTGATAGGCTCCAAGATAGTCACGATAATATCCATTGTTCCACGTGATGGCATAGGTTAAACCCACAAAACCACCATAAACGATGGGCAATTTCCAGTATTTTCGGTTATAAATCTGTCCCAATCCAGGGAAGAGGGCAGAATAGATCACCGCTTTCCGAGGGGAAGGTTTGAACAGGTATGACGGAGCAAACATCGCATCGGAAGAAGTGGCCTGGATGATGCTGTCAACTTTGTTTCGCAGAGGATCACCGGTACCAGGAGTAGCAGCGATCGTATCAGTCACGATGTTTGAATTGCTCCTACGCAACTCCAACGAATCACGGTCTGAGAGTTTAATAGAATCCTGCACCTGTTGCCGGTTAGGTTCCTGCGCACGGGCATTGACCGTACAACACGCAAAGCATATCCAAACGAGCATTCCGGCAAACTTCATCCTTGGAAATGTTATTTCATTTTGTCGAACATCACCATGATACGTTCCAGATCTTCCGGAGAATCAAATGGGATGGTTATTTTTCCGTTGCCACGCTTGTTATAACTGAACTGCACATCTGTCTTGAAATATGTGGAAAGATGTTTTTTCAGCAGATCAAAATCGTCCGGCAACATTTCTTTACTGGTTTTCTTTTTCGGCTTGTTGATATGGTTTGTTGCGGCAACTGATTTAGGCAGGGGTACTCCATCTCCAAAATCGCGTACAATCGCTTCCACCTTTCGAACCGAAAGCGCCTCTTCCAGAATGAGGTTATAAAGCAACAATTGTGACACCGGATCATTCAGGGTCACCAGCGCACGTGCATGTCCCATGTCAATCTTCTTGTCCTTTACACCCATCTGTACCTCGGCGGGAAGCTTTAACAGACGCAGGTAATTGGTGACGGTGGCACGCTTCTTCCCCACTCTTTCACTTAACTGCTCCTGCGTGAGAGAAAGGCTGTCTATCAATGACTGATAAGCCAGGGCAATTTCGATGGAATTGAGGTCTTCACGTTGAATATTTTCGATCAACGCCATCTCCATGGTTTCGTCGTCATCGGCTGTCTTGATGTAGGCAGGTATGGAGGTGAGTCCAGCGATTTGCGACGCGCGGTAACGCCGTTCTCCGGCTATAATCTGATAGGAATCATCTGCAATCTTGCGCAACGTGATGGGTTGTATTAACCCGATAGATTTGATGGAAGCAGCCAGCTCCTGCAGTGACTCCTCATTCATCACCCGTCGCGGCTGATCGGGATTTGGAACAATCTGACTGATTTTCACTTCGTTGATGGAAGAAGAGCCCTGTGTATCACCGTCATTAAAAGTGATCAGTGCATCCAATCCTCTTCCCAATGCATTCTTTTTAGCCATATACAATCCGGTAAAAAGGCAAAGTTAGGAATTTTTTTCGATAAGCTCCTGCGCAAGCTGCATGTAGTTCACCGCACCTTTCGATCCGGCATCGTACATCAATGCGGGCTTTGCATGGCTCTGCGATTCACTGAGCGTAATATTTCTCTGAACTACCGTATTGAAAACCAACTCCTTAAAATGATGTTTCACCTCTTCGTATATTTGGTTGTGCAAACGGAGGCGTGAATCATACATCGTCAGAACAAAACCTTCTATCTCCAGCCGGGTATTGAGTTTAGATTTGATAATCTTAATCGTATTCAGCAACTTACTCAGTCCCTCAAGGGCAAAATACTCGCATTGGACGGGAATAAGCACCGAATCGGCAGCCGTAAGGGCATTTACCGTGATGATCCCCAATGAGGGTGAGCAGTCGATGAGGATATAGTCATAGGCATCCTTCAGCGGATGTAACAGATCACGCAGTTTTTTTTCCCTGTTTTCCATCTGCACCATCTCAAGCTCTGCACCCACCAGGTTGATGTGGGAGGATATGATGTCGATATGCTCGAAGGGCGTGTGATGTACTGCTTCGTGAGGGGCACAATTGCCAATTAAGCCTTCATAAATTGTATTTTCGGCTTTTTTAATGTCGATACCCAGTCCGGAGGAAGCGTTTGCCTGCGGGTCGGCATCTACTACCAATACTTTTTTATCAAAAGCCGATAACGATGCCGCAAGGTTAATTGTGGTAGTGGTTTTGCCTACCCCTCCCTTCTGATTTGCCAAAGAAATAATTCTACCCATAGATATAGTTTAATTTCAGACAACAGCGTTTTCGGTAAGTAACTGTGTTTTATTGCTTCTTTGAAATACTGTCATTTGAAAGGCAAAATAACGAATAAATCGGCTAATTCTGTGTTAATTAATTAAAACGTTGGCGTTTTTGTTGATAAATTGAAGTATAGGGCATCGCCACAGCTCTTATTCCCACAAGAAATCAGCGTCTCTGCTTCTTTTTCCTAGCAGGTTATCTTTATGGAAGAAAAACTCCTTCTCGCCAAAAGCTGGCTGGAGTTCATCGAACCAGGTTGCTTTTTTATCGTATTTGGCAAAGAAAGGAATATCAATCAAATCAGGATTTCTGCACTGCAGGAAGCGCAACACAAATACTTTTTCACCCTGCACCTCTGAGACTCCCAGTATCTGTATCTTTCCCGGGTTCGCACTCATGCTGGGTCCCCGTACAGTACGACACACTCCACTCACGTTACGGTAAGCTTTGCGAAAGATGTTCCATGCTTTTTCCAGCGGAACATCGAAAAACGATTTGGACCCGGTATCGCGTGCGACAAACATGTAATAAGGGATCAACCCGAGCCGCACCTGCTCTTTCCACATGTCTGCCCATACCACCGGATCGTCATTGATATGCCTGAGCAAGGGCGATTGTGTTCTGATCTGCGCGCCAGTGTTCTGAATTCGTTGAATGGCCTGCTTCACAGCGTCGGTGGACAGCTCTACCGGATGATTGAAGTGTGCCTGAAAAGCAAGATGTTTTCCTGCCTTTTTCACCTTCTCGAAGAGTCGCAGCATCTCATCAGCATCTTTGTCGGTAAGAAAACGATAAGGCCAGTAAGACAGAGTTTTGGATCCAATTCGAATGGTACGAATATGGGCAAAATCTTTCGTCAACAACGGCTCTATATAGGCCGACATGATGTTGGCCTTCGCTGTAAGTGGATCACCTCCCGTGAAAAGCACATCGGTCACTTTGGTATGTTGTTGCAAATAACGATGGAGTAAATCGGCCTCTTTCATCGCAAACTTCAGTTCATTCATGCCTGAGAACTGAGGCCAGCGGAAGCAGAAGGTACAGTAGGCATGACATGTCTGCCCCTGACTGGGAAAAAACAACACCGTCTCACGGTATTTGTGCTGCATTCCATCTAATCTCACCCCATCGATCATGGGCACATTGTGTTGTTGTCCTGCAGGATTGGGGTTGAGCTTCATCCTAATGTCGTAGACTTTCTTTTTCAGACCGGCCTCATCATTCTCATCCATTAGCTTCTTCACCTGATTGTAATGCGACTTGGAGAGCATCTCTTTTCTGGGAAAGGTGAGAGTGTAAATGGGATCATTGGGCACATTCTGCCAATCAATCAGTTCCTCTACCACATAGTTGTTCGACTTAAAAGGCAACACCTGCCCTACCACCCCTATCGCCTCTCTCTCCTCCGGAGAAAGAGCATCCAATTGAGGCAAATCACTGTAATTACGAAGAATAAAATTTCTATATTTGGTCATTTCCATTTGCATATGTATTCTTTTTTTGTGGTGAACTACAGGCAGTAAAAGGGAGTGCGCAGAAAAAAATGCGAAAAAGGTAAGAAGCTTAATTTTGTAGTTCGGAAAACAAATAAAGAAAAAAAGCGGCAAAAAGACAAATAATTTCGCACATTTTCACTTTTATTCTGATACAAACAAACATTTTGGCTATTATTCATCAAAAGTGTGAGATTTTTTTCTCATTACATCAATTATTAAAAATATAATATGTACTTTTGTATCCAGATGAAAATGACATTTTCACATACACACTACCGCAAAGCAACAGACCTGGTCCGACGATGCTTTTAATCTTTACAGACAATCTTATGTCTGTACCTTCACTTTTATCACCCCGCGCCGGAAGGCGTTTTACAACAACCCGTTAATTTTTTTATTTTTGTTTTAGGATGAATGTAGAAATTCATAATGCCAACAGCAATTACATCATGTACGCACAAGAGATCTGTGATTTGATTTACGAATCGGCACAGGCACGCGGCACGGGCATTGCGAAACGCAGTGCCGAATACGTAGCAGAGAAGATTGAAGCAGGCAAGGCAGTGATCGCCCTCGATGGCGATAAACTGGTGGGGTTTGCGTATATAGAGACGTTCAGTCACCAGCGGTTTGTAGCCAACTCCGGGTTGGTAGTACACCCAGACTATCGAAACCAGGGACTGGCAAAGAAGATCAAACGGAAGATCTTTGACCTCTCGCACAAACTATACCCCAATGCCAAAATATTCAGCATCACCACAGGGCTTGCGGTCATGAAGATGAACACGGAGTTGGGATTTAAGCCTGTTACCTTCTCTGAGCTGACCGACGATGAGGAGTTTTGGAAAGGATGCCAGGGTTGTAGGAACTACGATATCCTGCAACGCAACAATTACAAGATGTGTCTCTGCACAGGACTTTTATATGATCCTAAGGCTCATCCCCCTCAACAGGCAAGTCCTTTTGCCAGGAAGGTGGTGAAACCGGTAATCAAAATAAAGAAAAACAACAAATTATATAAAAAATGAAAAAGAAAGTAGTATTGGCATTCAGCGGTGGCCTCGACACATCGTTTTGCGTGCCCTACCTGATGAATGAGAGAGGACTTGAAGTGCACACCGTCATTGCAAACACGGGCGGTTTTTCAGAAGAAGAAGCCGCACGCATTGAGGAACGTGCGCTTCAACTTGGGGCAGCCTCGCATACCTGCATCGATGCCGTAGACGACTATTATACACGGGGTATCCGTTATCTGATCTACGGAAATGTGTTAAAAAACAACACCTACCCACTTTCGGTTAGCTCGGAACGTTTTTTTCAGGCCATGGCAGTGCTGGATCATGTGAAAAAAGTGGGGGCCGATTTTGTGGCCCATGGCAGTACCGGCGCCGGGAATGACCAGGTACGATTTGACCTGGCCTTCGAGGTGCTGGCCCCCGAGGTGAAAATCATCGCTCCCATTCGTGAGCTGTCGCTAACTCGGCAGCAGGAAATCGATTATCTGAAAGAGCATGGATTTGATTTTTCTTGGGAGAAATCGAAATACTCCATCAACCAGGGAATCTGGGGTACCAGCGTGGGGGGTGTAGAGACATTGAAATCGTCGGGCGTCCTGCCGGAAGCAGCTTTCCCTTCACAGGTAACTAACCACGGCACAGAACGAATCACTCTCAGCTTCGAAAAGGGAGAACCTGTTTCGCTGAACGGAGAGAAGATGGATCCGGTATCCCTGATACATAAACTGCATAGCATAGGTTCCCAGTATGGCATCGGTCGCGATGTACATGTGGGCGACACCATCATTGGCACCAAAGGGCGCGTAGCATTTGAGGCGCCTGCACCCCTGATGATCATCAAGGCACATCACCTGCTGGAGAAGCATGTGCTGACCAAGCAGCAACTCTACTGGAAGGAGCAACTCTCCAACTGGTACGGGCAGCTGTTGCACGAGGCTCAATATCTGGAGCCGGTGATGCGCAACATCGAGACCTTTCTCACCGACACGCAGCAATTTGTGACGGGAGAGGTGGAAGTGGAGTTGCGGCCCTACCATTTTGCGATATTAGGCTGTTCCAGCGATTACGACCTGATGAGCTCCCGTTTTGGTGAATATGGAGAATCCAACAAATCCTTCTCCGGGCAGGATGTGGTGGGATTCACCAAAGTTTTGGCCAACCCGCTAAAAATTTATTATACCATCCACGATCATGATTAATGTAAGCATTGCCGGAGGAACAGGTTACACGGCGGGCGAACTGCTGCGCATCCTGCTCCGTCATCCTGAAGTAAACATCGAATCGGTTATCAGCACCACTTCTGCAGGAATGCCGGTAGCAGAGATGCATCGTGACCTGCTGGGAGAAACCGACCTGTTGTTCAGCGATCAGTTCATCGATCCCGATGTAATCTTTCTCTGCCTTGGGCACGGCCTGTCGCGGGAATTTCTGGAAAAGAACAACCTGCCCGCGGGTTGTAGAGTCATCGATCTGGGAAACGATTTCAGAAATGAACCGGCTTTTGGCGAGCGAGATTTTGTCTTTGGTCTATGTGAACTAAACAGGGAACTCATACGGGAGGCAATGAATGTGGCCAACCCCGGTTGTTTTGCCACCACCATCATGCTGGCCCTTCTGCCTCTGGCGGCAAAGAACCTTTTGCAGGATGAAGTACATATACACGCCATCACCGGCTCCACTGGCGCCGGAAAGCGCCCGGGAGAGACCACCCACTTCAGTTACCGTGACAACAACATCTCGGTTTATAAACCTTTCACACACCAGCATCTCGCGGAAATAGGACATACTTTGGTTGCAGCGGGCAACAACCGGCTTCCGCAGATTAACTTTGTACCTATGCGGGGTGATTTTACCCGAGGTATCTTTGCCAGCCTCTATATGAAATGGGATGGCAGTATGGGGGCTGAAGAAGTCATTTCATTTTACCAGGCATATTATGCTGCTTCACCCTTTGTGTTTGTCTCCGATAAGCCCATCAACCTGAAAGAGGTGGTAAACACCAACAAATGCTTGTTGCATATTGCGTTTTACAATGGTTATATTCACATCACCTCCATTACCGACAATCTGCTGAAGGGGGCTTCGGGACAGGCCGTACAGAATATGAACCTGATGTTCGGGCTGGATGAAACCACGGGATTAAAATTAAAGGGAAGCGCGTTTTAAGGAGCCAATGTGCCAATTATAAATTGAAATAAGATGAATTTATTCGATGTATACAGTTTGTGGGATATTGAACCCGTAAGAGCAGAAGGATGCCGTGTATGGGACAAGGAAGGGATAGAGTATCTCGATCTATACGGTGGTCATGCTGTCATTTCCATCGGCCACTCTCACCCTACTTACGTGAAAGCGCTGCAAGAACAGGTAGCAAAAATAGGGTTTTATTCCAACTCGGTACAGAATAGTTTGCAACAAGAGCTGGCCCGAAAGCTGGGAGAACAATCAGGTTATCCCGATTATTCTTTGTTCCTGTGTAACTCTGGTGCCGAAGCCAATGAGAATGCGCTCAAGCTAGCCTCATTCCATACCGGCAAGCGTCGTGTTATTGCGTTTAAAGAGGCTTTTCACGGCCGCACTTCGGGTGCTGTGGCCGCCACGGACAATCCCGCCATTCAATCCTCCTTCAATAAAGGGCATGAGGTTGTTTTTGTGCCTCTCAACGACATCGATGCCGTAGCAGATGAAATAAAGAAAGGTGATGTGGCTGCAGTGCTTATCGAGGGTATTCAGGGAGTGGCAGGCATCTATGTGCCCGAAGTTGCCTTCCTGCAACAGCTTGAATCGCTCTGCAAGCAACAGGGAGTGATATTGATACTAGATGAAGTTCAATCGGGTTATGGTCGCACCGGCCAGTTTTTTGCACACCAGCAGGCCAACATCAAACCCCACCTGATCACCATTGCCAAAGGAATGGGCAATGGCTTCCCAATTGGAGGCCTGCTGATCGCCCCCACCTTTGAACCCAAAAAAGGAATGCTCGGCACCACTTTCGGCGGCAACCACCTGGCATGTGCTGCAGCCATCGCCGTATTGGATGTGATGAAGGAGGAGTCGCTGGTAGAAAATGCAGCCCGCGCAGGTTTGTATCTCACAGAGCAACTCCGTCACATCGGCGCTATCCGTGAAATTCGTGGCCGCGGATTGATGTTGGGGATCGAATTTGTACCGGAACAGGCATCCATCCGCAACCGTTTGTTATTCGAAAGCCATATCTTTACAGGTGGAGCAAAGAACAACGTGATGCGGCTTCTACCTCCATTATCGATATCAAAGTCGGATATCGATCTATTTATCTATGAGTTAAAAAAATTAACTAATTAGTCATTTAATCGACAATAAAAGTCATCAAGATGAAAAATTTCACCTCGGTTCAGGATATCGGCGATCTGAAAGTGGCTCTGGAAAAGGCAAAATGGGTAAAAGAAAATCCTTATGCAGACCAGGAGCTGGGAAAAAATAAAACGTTGATGCTCATATTCTTCAACTCAAGCCTCCGTACCCGCCTAAGTACCCAGAAAGCGGGAATGAACCTCGGGATGAACGTGATGGTCCTTGATATCAACCAGGGAGCCTGGAAGTTGGAAACGGAGCGTGGGGTGATCATGGATGGCGATAAACCGGAACATATTCTGGAAGCTATACCTGTCATGGGCTCCTACTGCGATGTAATAGGTGTACGTTCATTTGCTCAGTTTGAGAGCAAAGCAGATGACTACAACGAGGTCATTCTGAACCAATTCATTCAATACTCCGGAAAACCGGTATTCAGCATGGAGGCAGCCACCCGCCACCCGCTACAAAGCTTTGCCGACCTCATCACCATTGAAGAGTATAAAAAGAAAAAGCGGCCAAAGGTGGTGCTTACCTGGGCGCCTCATCCACGTGCACTCCCGCAGGCAGTACCCAACTCATTCTCCGAATGGATGAATGCTGCAGGATACGAGTTCGTGATTACCCATCCTCGAGGATATGAACTGGATGAACAGTTCGTGGGCAATGCTGTGGTAGAGTATGATAAGGAGAAAGCATACAAGGATGCCGATTTTATCTATGCCAAAAACTGGGCAGCATATCAGGATCCGAATTATGGAAAAATATTGTCCACCGACCGTTCCTGGACGGTGGACAGCGTCAAGATGGCTCTGACAAACAATGCTTACTTTATGCATTGCCTGCCGGTACGTCGCAACATGATTGTGACCGATGAGGTAATCGAAAGTCCTCAGTCAATTGTTATTCCCGAAGCTGCCAACAGGGTGGTCTCTGCACAAACAGTATTGAAAGAGATCTTGCTGATGTGCAAATGAGACAAGGTGTAGAGCTGAGCGCAAATCGTTGACAACTAAAAATGAGAAAAGCATGGAGAAAGAAAGCCTTTCGATTGTAAAGATCGGAGGAAATATCGTAGATAATCCCGAAGCACTCGAGCTGTTCCTGACAGATTTCCACCGACTGGAGGGGCGTAAACTACTGGTACACGGCGGGGGTGTCATGGCCTCCAAAATGGCAACACAGCTGGGCATTGAGACAATAATGGTGCAGGGTCGCCGCGTCACCGATGCTGAAACACTGAAACTGGTCACCATGGTCTACGCCGGATGGATCAACAAAAATATGGTAGCATCGCTCCAAAAAATAGGGTGCAACGCCATCGGCCTCTCGGGTGCCGACGGCAATGCTATTCCCGCGCAGCAGCGCTCTCCTATTCCGGTAGATTACGGATATGTGGGCGATCCCGATCCGGAAAAAACAAATGTGGAATTTATATCCCAACTGATTGAAGTGGGCATCACACCGGTTTTCTGTGCCATCACCCACGATGGCAAAGGGCAGTTACTCAACACCAATGCCGACACCGTAGCCTATTCTGTGTCCACCGCTTTATCGAAGCGGTATACCACCTCGCTCTATTATTGTTTCGAGAAAGAGGGCGTACTCCGTGATTTGAACGATCCGGAAAGTCTGATTCCTTCCATGAACTGCGAAGAGAGCGAAATCTACAAACAGCAGGGCGTCATTGCCAACGGCATGATTCCGAAGCTGGATAACTCCTTTCGCGCCATCAAGAAAGGGGTGAAGGAAGTTATCATCCTGCATGCTAAAAATCTGTTATCAAAAAGGGGTACCATCCTGGTTGAAAACACACCCGGAGGAAACAAGATTCAACCCTCTGACAACAGATAAATAATTGACTTTATGCCGTCTCAAAAAAAATGAAACGAGGATATATCCATAACGCAACGAAATTATTGAGTGAGCTTGTTGCCATCAAGGCATATTCGGGTGAAGAAAATTTGCGAAGCGATTATCTGGTGAATTTTTTTCATGAGAAAGGAATAGAGGTGGAACGAATAGGCTGCAACCTGGTACTGAGACAGCCTCACAACGACAGCTCAAAGCCGACGTTGATGCTCAACTCCCATCTCGACACGGTACAGCCGGCTTCAACATATTCATTTGATCCTTTCAACCCACCCCTATCAGAGGGACACATCTACGGACTCGGAAGCAACGATGCCGGCGCCAGTGTGGTTGCCATGATCGAGACCTTCCTCCATTTCTACGACAAGAAACTCCCTCTCAACCTTATGCTGGCACTATCGACAGAAGAGGAGAACTCGGGATCACATGGCATGCGGTGGCTGTGGCAGCACCTCAGCGCTGAGGTGGATATGGCGATCATTGGAGAGCCTACTGGCATGAGAGCGGCCGTAGCAGAAAGAGGGTTGCTGGTGATTGATGGTGAAGCAACAGGGGTCAGTGGTCATGCGGCCAGAGAGGAGGGTGTGAATGCACTCTACATTGCACTGGAAGATATTGCGACCTTGCGTTCGATAAAATTCCCCAAAATATCACCGGTAATGGGAGCGGTAAAACTTACCGTAACGCAAATAGCGGCTGGCACGCAGCACAACGTAGTGCCCGATCGGTGTAGCTTTGTGGTCGACATCCGCCCCACGGAAATGTACACCAACCAGGAGATACTCGATCTGCTTCAGCCAGCGGTAAAAAGTAGATTGCAAGCACGGTCGCTCACAAACAGGAGCTCCGCAACCCCCACAGGTCATCCGCTCCGGCAATGTGCAACACAACTGGGCATCGAGACCTACACCTCTCCCACCACTTCGGACTGGATGCGGATTACCTGCCCTGCGCTGAAAATGGGACCGGGCGAATCGGCGCGATCGCATCAAGCCGATGAATTTGTCTTGATAGAAGAACTGGAAAAAGGAATTGAGGGATATATTGCATTTATTTCTCAGCTGACCGCCGAATTTACTAACGATGCTCAAATAGAGCGGATGGTTAAAAGCTGACCGCTGAAAGCTTATTTACGAACTTACAACGAAGAGAAATGGCGAAAATATGGGATAAAGGCTTCGATGCCAACAAACGGGTGGAAGATTTCACAGTGGGTAACGATCGCCTACTGGATCTGCGACTGGCAAAACATGATATTTTGGGATCGATGGCCCACATCAAAATGCTGGTCAGCATTGGTCTACTGGAAGAAACGGAGGAAGAAGCACTTCAGGCAGAGCTGCAAAATATACTCTCCTCAGTGGAGAAAGGTAATTTCCATCTCGACGATGATGTCGAAGATATTCATTCTCAGGTGGAGGCGTTGCTGACAGAGCGACTGGGTGAAATGGGCAAAAAGATTCATTCGGGACGCTCCCGCAACGACCAGGTACTGGTGGATATCAAGCTGTTTCTCAAGGAAGAAATTCAGCAAATAAAGGAGGACGTGTTGCAATTATTCGATCAGTTGCAATTGCTCAGCGAACAACACAAAGATGTCCTTCTGCCGGGATACACCCACGCCCAAATCGCGATGCCTTCTTCTTTTGGTCTGTGGTTCGGCGCGTATGCCGAAACGCTGGTAGACGATATGCATACCCTCGCTGCTGCATGGAAGGTGGCAGATCAAAACCCGTTGGGCTCGGCCGCTGGTTATGGCAGCTCCTTCCCACTCGACCGGGAAATGACCACCCGCCAACTGGGTTTTGCCACCATGAGCTACAACGTGGTCGCTGCCCAAATGGGACGAGGAAAGACCGAGCGGATTCTTGCACAAAGCATGGCCAACATTGCCTCTACACTCAACAAACTCGCGGCTGACAACTGCATGTATCTCTCCGGAAACTATGGGTTTATCTCTTACCCGAAAGAACTGACCACGGGTTCGAGTATCATGCCCCATAAAAAGAATCCCGACGTATGGGAACTGATCCGGGCACACAGCAACCGCCTGCAGAGTCTACCAAATGAAATAACGCTGATGACCACCAACATGTCGCACGGGTATCACCGCGACTATCAGCTATTGAAGGAGGTGCTCTTCCCTGCTATCGGAACACTGCATACACTGTTGGACATGTCTCATTTCATGTTGCAACATATCATAGTAAATAAAGACATTCTCTCCGACTCACGATACGAATACCTATTTACCGTGGAGGAAGTGAACAAACGCGTACTGCAGGGCATCCCCTTCAGAGAAGCATACCAGCAGGTGGGGAAAGAGGTGCAGGAGGGAACATTCCTTTCGGATAAGAAAGTGTGTCACTCCCATGCTGGCAGTATTGGCAACCTATGCACAGAGGAAATTTGTCAAAAAATGAAACTAGCTTCAGAGCCAATCCGATAAATACCAATTCGCTCCCCTTTCATTACCTTTTTCGCGCAATTTTTCGTACTTTTGCGGAGGATATAATTTATAGTTAATTATATCCTGACCATTATTGGAAACCAAAACAAAGACTAAAAATGAACTTACTTGACAGTCTGGTCGAAAAGGCAAAAGCGAATAAGCAGCGTATAGTTTTGCCCGAAGGAACAGAAAAAAGAACACTTACTGCGGTCGATCAGTTAATCCGTGACGGTGTGGCGGAAATCATTCTACTGGGAAACCGGGAGGAAATTCAGGAGCGAGCCCAACAACTCGGGCTTGAAAATACAAACAGAGCTACGATCGTAGATCCAAAGGAACACGAAAAAAAAGAGTTGTACACCAACCTTCTCCTTGAGCTAAGGAAGAATAAAGGGATGACTCTCTCACAGGCCGCACAATTGGTGGAAGATCCACTCTATCTTGCCTGCCTGATGATCAAAAATGGCGATGCCGACGGTGAAATTGCCGGAGCCCAAAATACCACGGGCGATGTACTCCGCCCTGCGTTACAGATTATCAAAACTTCTCCCGGTGTAAAAGTAGTATCCGGAGCCTTCCTCATGTTCACTCAAACACCCCAGTATGGAGAAAACGGCACCCTCCTGTTTGCCGATTGCGCGGTGATGCCCAATCCCACGGCCGAAGAGCTTGCTTCAATCGCGGTTGCTTCGGCGGAGACCATGCGAAGTCTGGTGGGTGTGGAACCCAAAGTAGCCATGCTCAGCTTCTCCACGAAAGGAAGTGCCACGCATGAGATGATCGACAAGGTAAGTGAGGCTACGCGATTGGCAAAAGAGATTAATCCTTCGTTGCTCATCGATGGAGAACTGCAGGCTGATGCCGCCCTGGTGGAATCTGTCGGTATCAGCAAAGCTCCTGGAAGTGCTATTGCCGGAAAAGCCAATGTACTTGTGTTCCCCTCACTCGAATCGGGAAACATTGGCTATAAACTGGTACAACGGTTGGGGAATGCCGAAGCGGTAGGACCGGTACTTCAAGGTATGGCGGCACCGGTGAACGATCTGTCACGCGGCTGTTCGGTAGAGGATATATACAAAATGGTGGCGATCACGGCCAATCAAGCCATCGGAATGAAACAAAACAAATAACAGGATATGAGCGAATTGATTATAGAACCTATCGAAAAATATGGTCTAACCATTACCGCGGAGAGTGCAAACAAGCCGTTGTTCTCAAAAATCGGGGTCGTGGGAGCCGGCAAGGAGGGAAGAACCATCATACAGATGACTGCCACAGCAGGTATGGATGTCGTTTTCCTGGATGAATCGCAGGAGCGGATCGATTTCGTAATGGGTGAATTGGACAAAGTGATGGATCAGAAGATCAGCAGCTGGGGGTTGACACCCTCAGAAAAGAAGATCATCATGAATCGCATCCAGCCAACGATGGTATATGAAGATTTTGCCGATTGCGACCTGGTAATCGAATGTACCCGTTATTCGGAGAGTGGCCGAAGGAGTACACCTTTGCGAAAAAATATTTTCAAGAAACTGGAAGAGGTACTCGATACCGATGCCATCATCGCCACCAACGGATCAACGGTAATCATCAGTGAGTTGGCAGCAGAACTTGAACACAAGGAACGCTGTGTGAGCCTCTACTTCCCAGTTGCGCACCCCGATGCCCGCATACTGGAAATATCCAAAGGTATGTACACCTCGGAGGAGGTGTATCAGGAGATGGAGATTTTTGCCAAACTGATCAACTACAAACCACACCGCATCAACGAAAGCAATGGGAATGTAAGCCTGCGCATGATGGTGGTAATGTTGAACGAAGCCTGCCAGATGCTGCTCGAAAGAGTCAGTTCCATGGAGGATATCGAGGAGACCTTAACCATCATTTACGGCCAGCGTTACGGCATCTTCCGCATGGCCGATATCGTGGGTATTGAACGACTG
Source organism: uncultured Proteiniphilum sp. (assembly GCA_964602395.1). Classification (GTDB taxonomy): domain Bacteria; phylum Bacteroidota; class Bacteroidia; order Bacteroidales; family Dysgonomonadaceae; genus Proteiniphilum. The sequence continues at coordinate 46,216 of CAZRRC010000009.1, forward strand.
GTAACCCTTATGGAGGCCATGTTCAACGATTTCGGTGAAAAGTATTACAAGCCCAATCCGCTGCTATGGAAATTATTCCGCTCCAACCAGTTGGGCGTGCGTACAGGCAAGGGCTTTTATATATACGATGAAAACGGCAATCCGGTTTCAACAAACAAAACGGTGTTTAATTAAGGAGAATAGGAACAGCATGAAGATATTGGTTTTAAACTGCGGAAGTTCGTCCATCAAATACAAGCTTTTCGAAATGGAAAGCAAAGAGATTATCGCTCAGGGGGGCATTGAAAAAATCGGGATGAAAGGTTCTTTCCTCAAACTCACCCTGCCCGACGGGCAAAAGGTGATGCTCGAAGGGGAGATACTGGAGCATCGTGCAGGAATTGAATATATCCTCGGCGTACTGCTCAGTGAGAAATACGGCTGCATCAAGTCGCTCGAAGAAATTGGGGCAGTGGGACACCGAGTGGTTCATGGGGGTGAACGTTTCAACTCAAGCGTGCTGATTACCGAAGAGGTAATTGAAATGCTCAATGAGTGCATTGAGCTGGCTCCACTTCACAATCCACCCAACCTGAAAGGCATTTATGCTATCCAGGAGTTGATGCCCAACACGCCCCAGGTGGGTGTATTTGATACGGCCTTTCATCAGACCATGCCTGATTATGCCTACATGTACGGCATACCATACTCTCTGTATGAAAAATATGGCATCCGTCGTTACGGTTTCCACGGCACCAGCCATCGTTATGTTTCCAAAAGAGCTTGTGATTTTCTGGGTGTCCCCTACCAGGAACAACGCATCATCACGGCACATATCGGCAATGGAGGATCTGTTACTGCCATTCAAAACGGGCAATCGATTGATACCAGCATGGGTATGACACCCGTGGAAGGGTTGATCATGGGTACCCGCTCGGGTGACGTGGATCCAGGTGTGATTTCCTATATCATGGAAAAGGAACACATGGGCACCAAAGGAATTTCAACGCTGCTGAATAAGTTTTCAGGGATACTCGGCATTTCGGGTATCTCCTCCGATATGCGTGAAATACAGGCCGGCATTGAAAAAGGAAACAAAAGAGCTGAACTGGCCATGAACACCTACAATTACCGCATCAAGAAATACGTCGGATCCTATGCCGCCATACTGGGTGGTGTGGATATCCTCGTATTCACAGGTGGTGTTGGCGAAAATCAGGCTGTTACTCGAAGCTATGTATGCAAAAACATGGAATTTATGGGTATAGAGCTGGACGAGGAGCTGAACAATTCAGTACGTGCCAAAGAAGTGCTCATCAGCAAGCCTACATCGAAGGTAAAAGTGGTGATCATTCCCACCGATGAGGAACTGACCATCGCCAGAGATACGGTGGAAATCCTCCGCAATAACTAAGGAAGAATCCTTTTGAATCACAAACCCCGCGGGTAAATACCTGCGGGGTTTTTCATAATATGATCACCTGTAAGCAGCATGAACAGGCTAGATTTTTCAATACAGATTACCTAAATGAGTCTTATAACAAAGGTTTCTTAAAAACCGCGGGATCCGGTCTCACCGAGTCGAATGCGGTGGCCTTGGTTTCGACAAGATGTTACTGTTTGTATTTATAGTAGGCTTTTTCTAATTTCGTATCATACTTGTTTTGCTTGTAGCCTGACCCGTTGTATCTTTCGGCAAACGCTGCCCATTGTCTGGAAGCAAGTAAAGATATCAGTCCGTTTACCTTAAGAAACCGGCCAAATGCATCGAGATGTTCCCTCTCATGCAGGTGCATTCTGCTCACAAATTCATCGACATCTCTGTAACCCAGACTTTCAGCATGGTATCCCATGATCTGAAAAGAGCCCCACGATGCTGAAGATAGTGCAGCTTGCCGGAAAATATCACTCCCTGATATTTGCATTGCTTTTTCCAACCGATCATATTCTCTGACTCCTCCCAGGTAATAATTTCTTGTCCATCTTTCATAAAGCACATCCCGGTTGTTTGCATTCATATATTGCCGCGGATTGATGCCTCGCTTCTCGAGTTCACGAAAAAAAACATGACCCTCAAATAAAATTATCGGTTTACCATTCATCAGAAACCCCTTCCCTCCACTTTCAACCTCGTTGACTGCTTTCACCACCGCCAGTTCCAAACCAAAATTCCTGGCAAATTCAACCAGATCGGATTCCGAGAGAAGCTTGTCGTTTTGACTAATTATCTCTGGAGACAACTCATACAGCTTTTGCCATGTCTTTGGACCTGCTATGCCATCTACAACCAATGAATGGTCCTTTTGAAATTGTTTCACAGCTTCATCGACTTCCCGAGTGAAAGAGTCGGAAATTTTCACTTCATAACCCAGTTTGTAGAGCATTTCACACAATGTCTTTACTTCGGGCGACTTTGTATAATATCTTAATGTTCTCATGATGATTTTTATTTATTGGGGAATTTTGGGAATGCATTCGCAAACCATGCCTACCAGAAAAAATGATTTGAACTTCACCTCTTCACGATCCATGGGAAACGTATGTGTGACGGGATTCGTATTTTCCAGCTTAAAACTTTTGTTCAACACCTTATATCCATCGGCACGCACTTCCAGTGTATAACTTCCAATCGGTATCGCGACTGAAATTTGTCCGTTATGATCTGTCTCCACTTCAAAAACACGGTTGTTGTCAGTTCCTTTGATCGAAAGGGAACATTTGTATATTCCTTCCTGGGTATTGCTGTCGTGGATATTAAAAAAAACCTGGGGAGCCTGCACAGCAATTTTCACATCAATTTTTGTAAATAGTTCACCTCTTTTGAACGAAAGCATTTTCAAAGATAATGCCTCTCGTTTCGGTTCTAAACTGTCCCGCGAAGCGGAGACCTTCCCTGGCAGATCAAGCGCCAGGGGCACTGCCCGCCGTGATAGAGTCATACTGCTTGTCCTGATGGCCGGTCCAGAAATAGCAGATTCTTCCCTCACTGGCTTGTTGAGAGATGTGTGAAGAGCTGTTTCATCGGCTTTGCGGATCATGTAGTTCAACTGAACCGATTTGATTGTTTCCTTGTTGGTTATGGTTTTGAGGAACTTCTGCCTGGTTCGGTCGTTCACAAAAAGCTGCTGTTTGAGAATCATGGGACCGAAGTGAATAATCTGGTTCTGACTGTTCACCAATTCCTCCGAGATTGCATCGATGAGATTTATCTTCAGGTTCTTTACCAGCAACATTACTTTGGGAAAAGCAGAAAGTTTGTAATCAGGGGATATAGTCTTTCCGTCTGATATAGGCTGCGATTCGTCCCATCTAAATAAGGGAGAACTGAATATCTGCTTGTTGAACCATCCTCTCTTCAGATGGATGAAAGCATAATCAAACTCTATACTTTCGATATATTGCTCTTCGTATTCAATGTCCAGGATTTGTGTTGGCAGGTGTTCGGACTCACCCTTCGCCATTACAAAAAGTGACTCTAATTCATTTTTATCGAGGAAAAGATTATTCCATCCGGATTCATTCTCCATGAAATCGTACGGAATAAAGTGGATGTCGTGAATCGCTGAAAGGACGGTTACATCAGTTTTCTCAGAAGCATCGAAATAGTTTTTTACCGATTGAAGCAGATCAAGAAAACGGTCTTTTTCTGACAATTTGTTCTGCACTTGCAAAGCTTTCTCGATGACTTCCTTATACCCTTTTATTTTCCAGTTTGCCAGTACCACATCCTTTTTGAGGTTAAGCAAAACAAGCTGATCGGCCCAATTCTTCCTGTCCTCCTCCGTCACCTGTCCATCAACCTGCGTCAGATGATCTTCTATGCATGCCAATTGTTTTTCGTACTCCTTCAAATGTTTGATATATGCCTTGTACTCCGGTGTTTCCTTCCCATTGCGAATCAATATTTCATCTTCGGCAGCCAGAAGCGCCTCTAATCCCTGCTCCAGTTCTTTTACTCCTGCATGGTTGAGTATCTCTCTATAAGCATCGAACAACGTGTTATTTGGATTCAGGTCCCAGTACTTATCGGAAGAAGGAAGAGAATTCAGTTCATAGGATACCTGCTGCTTTTTCAGTATGGAGCCCGCGATGCTGGAAGGATCTGTTATCAGACTCTGAGGCTTTAACAACGCCAGATCCTCCATCTCATAGAGACGTAGCGACGGGCAAATTAAAACCAGATCATTTTCATTTGAACTCTCCGAGAAATAGATCTCCTTTAGTTTTTGATATAACGCAATATAGTATTTCATACGATTAAAACTATTTATGAAGCCGGTAAATTTACCCCAAAGCGTGCCGCCCTCCCTGATGCGCGGCACGCCTTTGAGGGCTGCGGACCTACTCAGATTTACCATCCGTCCATTTGGTAATGGCTGGATTGGGATTGGGTGATTTGGGTACAATATGACATTTATAACCGATGATGTAGCAACCTGGCGACAACAGATCCTTTCCTTTGAAGCTGGCATCGATGTGTGACTCCTGATTCTCGTAGCTATAACCTCCTCCCAATACAAAAGGGCCAATACCCACAACCCCGCCTGCATTCACGTAGTCTTTCGTAAATTTGGTGCTGGTGGTGCTGTCTCCAAAACGCATGATCACATCTTTCGCAATAATCAGTTCCGTGATGATTGAAGGCATCAACCCATCCTTGTCGTTTCCTGTGCTGATCGTATCTCCATTCAGTTCCTGCGGTGAGTTCTCATGCAGTTTCCAATATTTGGATTCCACGAACTCCTGACTGAACCAACCTCTTTCCACCCTCACTTTTCCCAATTTGAATGAAATGTAGACATTACTCATATCGATTTCCGATTCTCTGTTCTGGTGTTCTCCACCTCCCCTTGCTCCGATGGAGAAGATTCCAAGATTTAAACCCAGACCAGCTTTCCATTTGTGGGTGGTGCTGGAGGAGTCGTAACTGAACTCACGTTCATTCAGGACAATGGTGGGCCAATTTTTGGATTCCTTCATCACACCGGCTGGAATGGGAATGGAAGGTGAATAATTGATGTAATCAAGGATGCGGGTGCGCTGGCTGTTGCGAAACTCCGACTGCAATCGTTTCTTGATCACGAGCATGTGCTTTTCTTCTATCTCGCTCAGGTAATTCTGAATTCGCTCCACCCCTTCTTTATAACCAAGCGACTGCCATGCTTTCAAAGCGGTATCTTCCCGTTTCTTCATGTTCTTTCCGTCAATAGAAAGCTGAGCCATGGCATCTGGATCACCGTTATCGGCTGCGACTCTCACCTCGTTGTTCTTTTCCACCTCTGCATAGTACTTCATTTCATACTCTACGTACTTCGCATACATGGGTGATACAAATGAATGAACAATCTCAGGCTGATTGGTGTCGTCGATCGGCAACGTCTCATCAAAATCGGGATTCTTGATTTTCTTGATCTTGAAAAGTTTGTTACGCAATGAATTGAGTTTCTTTTCTACTTTGGCATCCATGGGCGTATCCACAACCACCGACCATTGCAGCAGATCTTCATAAACCTTCGACACTCTTTTACTGGAGTCGTTGAAAATCGTCACCTGCCTTCCGTTCTTTCCCTCTACCATAGGCGGAATCCGGGACGGTATGGCATCCACCATCGCTGCAAATTGTTCCATTTGGAGATATCTTCGGAATTTGCTTTCCGTCAGCAAATTTTTGTATCCCTCCATGTCAATAACCGAATTGCCGTTTTTATCCAGGATGGGCTTTCCATCTTTATCGAGCTCCGGCTTTGGAGAAGGAGCTGAGCCGAAGAGTCCTTTCAAAGCGAAATCGAAGGTATCGTCGGTCAGCACAATTCCAATCGGATCAAAGGCAATAAAATCATTCGGTCCCACTGAATCAGGATCCCCGCCATTGGTAATGGTATCATACACCTGCTTTAGTAGCATACTCATCAGTGAGTTTGACCTTGCTTCATCAATTAATTTAGCCATAACATTACAAACGATTATGAATTTTGCATACTCTATCCAGTTTTCTGCATCCCTGTCTTTCAAAATTGTGCCACCAATATAGCAGATTGTGAAGAAAGGTGTTAGGACTATTTTTCCACAAAATTGGATGAATCAAGCATTAACAATTAATCCTATTTGTGTTATTTTTGCAAAACAATCATCTTTTAATGCTGATTATAAGGCATTCAAAAACACAAAAAAGATACAAAATACATATCCCTTATTCAATCTCTGTCGGCAGGAAGACAAGGCAGCATTACATGGGTAGTCGCCTGTATTGAGAGGGAGAAACGTGTGTCATTTTTTTGAAAATACGGGAGAAATAGGCCAGATCATAAAAACCACATTCTTCTGCTATCTGACCTATCGGTTTATCACTGGAGGCCAACTTCTTTTTTGCACAGGTTATTCGCAGATGCATAATGAATAAAGATGGTGTGTAACCCGATACTGCACTTAGCTTTCTATTAAGCTGAGAAGGACTCACGCAGAGTCTTTCAGCCAGGGATATAGTTGTAAAGCGAGGATTATGCATCTCACTGTATACGATATCGGTAGCTTTTTGAAGGAACTCGATGGCGGCATCTTTTTCCTGAGATATATCTCCTTTGAGAAGCGCCCTCATGTACTTTTCCTTCAATAGACGTCGGTTTTCCAAAAGCATTTCAATTTGTATCAACAACTCATTCAGATGAAAAGGCTTGTAGATATAGGCATCAGCACCATATTGCAATCCATTCAGACGATCTTCAAAAGTACTTTTTGCAGTCAATAGGATCACCGGAATATGATTCAACAGGACCGATGTACGAATTTCCTTGCAGAGCGTAAGACCGTCTTTGTTGGGCATCATGATATCCGAGACGATGATATCCGGGATTAATTCGTTTGCACGCTCCCAGCCTTCCACACCATCACTGGCCGTAATCAGATGGTATCGGGCAGGAAGCAATGCTTTGATATACAACACTACATCCGCGTTATCTTCAATGATCAAAACAGTTGCTTTTCCATTTGTTCCAGACTGTTTGTCAACCACAGCGTTTATTTCAGTCTGGCTTGTCAATACTACTTCCTTTGGGGTATACCCACTCATGGAGACAGGCTTATTCTCTTCGTAGCTGTTCCCGCCAGGAATCATTGTCTCTGCTACCTGATGCAATGGCAACGTAACGCTGAACACCGATCCTTTTCCCTCTTCACTCTTAACCTCGATCTTTCCATGCATCAATTCAACCAACTGTCGGATATAACTCAATCCTATGCCACTTCCGTCGTTTTTGTTAGATTGCACTCCTTGATAAAAAAGATCAAAAATGTGTTCACTTTCCTGAGTGGGAATCCCCCTTCCATGATCGACAACCTGAAGAATAATCTCTTTATTCCTCACCTTGGTAAGGTTTACAAGTACTTCATCACCTGGTTTACTGAACTTGATTGCATTGGATAGCAAGTTCTGTATGATATCATTGACATACTCTGAAACAAAATCCATCTCAATGACAGATTCACTATGTACAAAAACCAATTTCATATTTTTACTCTTCGCATAGAGACGAAAAGAATCAATGACCATCTGAATATATACCACGATATTCCCTTTTTGCCAATCAGGGATATCCATCCCGGCATTGATTCTGGCCATATTAAGCAATTTATTTACCAGGTTTAACAAATGCGTTCCCTGCCTGTCGATCGCTTTCAAATATGAGTTTAGTTCATCCTGAGAAAGACGCTTCTCTGTTTGCATATGATTGCTTAATCCCAGGATTACGGTAAGTGGTGTCCTGAACTCATGGGTTACGTTGGTGAAAAAGTTTGCCCTTATCCGGTTTAAGTGTCGCAACGCTTTGTTGCTTTTGGTACGTTGCAAATATGCGTATGAGAGTGCGCCCAATAAAAGGATAAGCAGCAGAACGGATATAAAGGAAGCGTAGAGTATGATTCTTTTCTGTCTGGCTCCCATTTCGTTTCTCAGGTTCAAACCAGCAATATATTCTCTGTTTTTTTTCTGTTCGTATCGCAACCTCATATCGGTTACTTTATTCATTTTCTGCACATTCTGAATGCTATCCTGAAAATCCATACTGATTTTATAGTTATTCAGGGCAAGAAGATAGTTTTTCTGTTTGAGGTGATAGTCATGCAACAAATAGTAAATCTGAGAGAGATGTTCAGGCGAATGGATTTCTGTCGCAGCTTGTTTAGCCAACTCAATGTACTTCTTCGATTCTGCAAAATCATCCTTTTGCAGTTTAATGCGTGCTATTGCCAGTGCAGCTTCCAGCCAATGCCATGTGTCGGTAATGTTGCTCATCACGTCATAGGCGAGTAAATATTCACGCTCGGCCATATCATACTGCTTTTTCTGTTCATGAATTCGACCGAAATATATGTGACATAAGCCGATACCCATCAAAGACCGGGCCTGTATATTTTGCTCCATAGAACGCTGATAATAGGAGAAAGCGGAATCAATCATTCCTTTTTTTTCGAATACAGCACCTATATTTGCATAGTTTATTGCCTGTCCCACATGACTTTTCAGCACTTTCTCTTCTTTCAGTGCTTCTCTAAAAGACTTCTCTGCTTCCGCATAGTTTCCAAAAGAGAGATGAATATTACCAATGCCGTTGATCGCCATAACCCGATTTTTTCGACCATCTGGTGTGTTTCTCTCTGAGAAAGCTTCTGCCATATGCAGTGCCTGGTAATGATAATCGGATGCTTCAGGCAATGCTCCTATTCTTCGGAAATCTGTACCTATATTATTCAAAGCCTGTGTGATTTCGATGGTATCTTTAATCTTATGGGCGAAAAATAAACCTTGCTGGTGGTACGCAATGGCCCTCGAAAAATCGGATGATTTACGCATTCGCTCTCCCAACTCTTTATACAATATCGAAAGAGTCAGCTCATCACTCTCTTTCGCACTTTTTTCTAAAAGAATATGAATCGAGTCGTTTGTAAAGTTATCTTGTGAGATTCTTGCTTCAAGTTTTTTTTTCTCATCTACTGAAAAGTCATGTTCTTTTTCACCCAGGTTACAGGAAACGATCCATAACATGATCTGCAAGAAAATTGCCGTGAAGAATAGAGAACAGCCCTCACTTACACAAGAAGAAATCGATAGATTTATATGTTTTAAATTTAAGCACATAATCTATATTTTGACACAAAAATAACCAAAGATTTGAATTAGTGGTTCTTTTTTCAAAATATTTCTACTTATAACCCATTTAAAATAAGGTGATTATTTACATATTTCGGCCCTCATTCTTACAATATAAAGACATATCTTAAAGAGACCTTCGGGGACTATCTGTTCTGGTTAAACTGGCATTCATCCATCTCTATCGAAAAAAGGGAAGTAAGTCTGCGCAAAAAAAATAGCCTCGGGACATGGTCCCGAGGCTATTTATATATACAATGTAACGTTCGTTACTCTGCAATCACTTCAAAAGGAATTTCCACTGAAATCTCTTTGTGTAGTTTCACAGTTGCTTTGTAGCTGCCCAATTCTTTTACCTGATCTTTCAACAGGATCAGTTTGCGGTCGAGTTCGAAACCTTTTGCCAACAAAGCATCAGCAATCTGAATGTTGTTCACAGATCCGAAAATGGTACCCGTAGAACTTGCCTTGGCACCGATAGTCAGTGAAACACCTTCCAGCTTATCGGCAATAGCCTGTGCATCGGCTTTTATTTGAGCAAGCTTGTGAGCGCGTTGTTTCTGGTTTTCAGCCAGTACTTTCTTGGCAGATTCGCTGGCGATGACAGCCTTTCCTTGTGGTATAAGGAAATTGCGAGCATACCCTTTTTTCACGTTTACAACGTCATCTTTATAGCCCAGGCTGATGATATCTTCTTTCAATATTACTTCCATCTTTTTTTCCTCCTTTTTATTTCATTAAATCGGTCACATAGGGAAGCAGGGCGATATGACGAGCCCTTTTCACTGCTTGTGCGATACGGCGTTGAAACTTCAATGATGTACCTGTAATTCTTCTTGGCAGAATTTTACCCTGCTCGTTCAGGAACTTCTTCAGGAATTCGGGATCCTTGTAATCGATGTACTTGATGCCATTCTTTTTGAAGCGGCAATATTTTTTCTTTTTTACATCTACTGACAGCGGGGTCAAATATCTGATTTCTGATTGTTTAGCCATTTCTTAGTCCTCCTTTTCGTTTAATTCTACCTCTGCTTCAACCACTTCAGCTTTCTCCTGCTTCTTGGGTTTAACATTCTCTGTAGCCTGTGCATGTGTTTCCTGTTTTCTGCCACCTTTGTTTCGTCTCTTCTCTGCATATTCCAATGCAAACTTATCCTGTTTCACAGTCAAGAAACGGATCACGCGTTCGTCACGACGGAAATTAAGCTCCAGTTTTTCTACTACCGAAGGATCGGCGTTGAATTCGAGGAAAGTGTAAAAACCGGTCGTTTTCTTGTCGATGGTATAAGCCATCTTGCGCAATCCCCAGTCTTCTTCGTTGACAATTTCAGCCCCTTGCTCTTTGAGGAGGTTCTTGAATTTTTCAACCGCTTCCTTCATCTGAGCATCAGACAAAACGGGAGTCAAAATGAAAACGGTTTCGTAATTATTCATACTAAATTAATTATTAATGCGTTAAATAAACAAACATAATTTTTCGAGCGGCAAAGATACAACAAATTATCTAATTATCAAAGTTCTAATCATTTTATCTTTTCATGCGGAATCGATTTTTTCATTGAATCAAAGGGTATCAACTTTTTGGTCGTACATTTGTTTTAGATCTATCCAAAAGTACGCATAAAATGAAGAAAACAACCAACCAGGCACTGGTCATCTTCGGTGCCTCCGGCGATCTCACGTACAGGAAACTTATTCCTGCCGTTTTCGATCTTTACGTAAACAACTCACTCCCTGATGGTTATGCCGTATTGGGGATAGGACGGACTGAGTTATCCGATCATCAGTTCCGGAAAAAGATGAAAGAAGGGATCAAGTTATTTGCGCATTATAAAGATGCGCCCAAGGAGACGATCGATGATTTTCTCACCCGGCTTTATTACCTGAGCATCGACACCGGAAAAGGAGAAGAATATATCCACGTGAAGGATAAGCTGAACACGTTGAACAAGAAACTTAATCTTGGGCAGAACTATATTTTTTATCTTTCCACCCCTCCCTCACTCTACACCACTATTCCGAAGTACCTCTATGGACAGGGACTTACGATGCAGCAAAAGGGATTCAGGAGAATCATCATTGAAAAGCCTTTCGGCCACGACCTGGAATCTGCCATCAAACTGAATGAGCAATTGCTGGAGTTCTTCGACGAGGATCAGATATACCGAATCGACCATTATCTGGGAAAAGAGACGGTACAGAACCTGATGGTAACCCGTTTTGCCAATGGAATTTATGAACCGTTGTGGAATCGCAATTTTATCCAGCATGTAGAGATTACCGCCGCAGAGAGTATCGGTGTGGAGGATCGGGGCGGTTACTATGACCACTCGGGCGCCTTGCGCGATATGATACAAAATCATCTGCTCCAGGTAGCTTCTCTGGTAGCAATGGAACCACCGGCTAAGCTTACAGCGGAAGATATCCGGTATGAAAAGATGAAAGTCTTTCGTTCGTTGCGCCCCTTCAGCAAGAGTGACCTGAAAAAGAATGTAATTCGCGGACAATATACCGAAGCCTTCGTCAAAGGGAAAAAATACAACGGTTATCGGGATGAGAAAAATGTGGACAAAGATTCCCGCACCGAGACCTATGCAGCCATGAAGGTCTATATCGACAACTGGCGTTGGCAAGGCGTTCCCTTTTATATCCGCACCGGAAAAAGGTTGCCGACAAACGTCACGGAGGTTGTGATTCATTTCAAACCTTCACCACAGAAGCTGTTCAAATTAGCCGACAACTCTACCCACTCCGACAACCAGCTTATTCTTCGCATCCAACCCGATGAAGGCATTCTGCTGAAGACCGGCATGAAGGTTCCCGGAAGCGGCTATGAGGTGAAAACGGTCAATATGGATTTTCACTACACCGAACTGAACGATCATTACATTCCCAGTGCCTATGAGAGGTTGATACTCGACTGCATGATCGGCGACAACATGCTCTACATGAGCAGCGAAGCAGCCGAGGAGACATGGAAATTCGTACAGCCTGTGCTCGATTACTGGGAGAGCAACAAGGAGGCGCCGCTCCACGGATACCCTTCCGGATCGTGGGGACCCGATGTAGCCGACGACCTGATTGAGGGAAAAGAAAACACATGGCGTTACCCATGTAAAAATCTGGCGGAAGACGGAATTTATTGCGAATTGTAAAAACTGAAATATGGATATCAGAATATTCACAACACAGGACGACTTAAATCAATCGTTCACGGTCTGGCTCAAAGAGATCTTGGCACAGAAAGAAACAGTCACGATGGCTCTTTCGGGAGGCTCCACTCCCCGCTCGCTGTTCGACTATTGGGCCGCATTGCCCACTGCAGAAATCGACTGGAAAAAAATAAAATTCTTCTGGGGTGACGAGCGTTGCGTACCGCCCACCGACGACGACAGCAACTACAAGATGACAAAAGAGCACCTCTTTGATTTCCTGCCGGTGCCCGTGGAGAATATCTTTCGCATACAGGGAGAGAACGATCCGGAGGCGGAAGCTAAACGATATGGCGACTTACTCAGCATCGAACTGGAAGCAATAAACGGTATTCCCGCCTTCGATATTCTGATGCTGGGAATGGGAGACGATGGACATACTGCGTCCATTTTTCCACATGAAATAGAACTTTGGCATCATCCGGCAAATTGTGTTACGGCAACCCACCCCAAGAGCGGACAGGTACGTGTGAGCCTCACGGGCAAGGTAATCAATGCCGCCCAGCATGTGGTGTTTCTGGTTACCGGCGAGAATAAGGCTGCTAAGGTGGCGGAAATCATCGGTCATCCACAGAGGGTTGA
>CAZRRC010000010.1:0-1084 GCA_964602395.1 uncultured Proteiniphilum sp.
CTCGACGATGGTCCGGAATACAGCTACGACGGTCAGTGGATCTATTTCAACAGCCATCGTACGGGGCGGATGCATATTTATCGCATGCGCCCGGATGGAAGCGAACAAATGCAGCTTACCTTCGACAATTACGACAATTGGTTTCCCCATCCTTCTCCCGACAACAAAAGTGTCGTTTATATCGCATATATTGAAGACCAGCAAGGAGGGCATCCGTTCGGGAAGGATGTAAAACTTCGATTGCTGGATGTCGAGACAAAAGAAACACGTGACCTGACACCCATTTTCTATGGTGGCCAGGGTACGTTTAACGTGCACAGCTGGTCGCCCGATGGAGATCAAGTGGCGTTTGTAAGGTATATCAACAAAGATGAAATGGGTTTCAACGAATGACCATGGTGTCAGAAAATAAAATGATCGCATGAATTTCGGAAAAGTAGACGACCCCACGGTCATAGATTTCAGCATTCCTGCCGATGATGCAGCTACGCTGAGAATTTTGAAGAGTGGGACTGATGATTCTTTTGAAGTTTATGTAGGCTGTGCCAAATGGAATAAAACCGATTTGAAGGATTTTTATCCAAAAGGTACAAAAGATGAACTCACCTATTATTCCCGGCAGTTCAATTCCATTGAGATGAACTCCGTGTTTTACAATATGCCGAAGGCTGAACAGGTGTTGAAATGGAAAAATAAGACACCGGAGGGATTTAAGTTTTTTCCAAAAATTACCCAATCGATCAGTCACATACGCCGGTTGAACAATGTGGAAGAGTTGACAAAGATCTATTGCGATGCCATTTCTCACTTCGAAGAAAAGCTAGGAGTTTGTTTTCTACAACTGCACGAAAACTTTGGCATCAAGGGTTTCGACAAGTTGAAAGCATTTGTAGCAGACTTTCCGAAAGCCATTCCTTTGGCAATTGAAGTTCGTGGCAAAGAGTGGTATCGTGACACAGATTTCTGGGACGAATATTGTCATTTTCTGGAGTCACAAAATGCAGCCAATGTAATTGTCGACACTGCTGGCAGGCGCGATATGATGCATATGCGGCTGACTACTTCCACAGCTTTCATCCGTTTT
>CAZRRC010000010.1:1094-33248 GCA_964602395.1 uncultured Proteiniphilum sp.
AACGGATTGTGCGGTGGAAAAAGGCGGGATTAAAGCAACTCTGTTTTTTCGTGCATCAGAATGTGGAAAAATCGTCGCCTCTTTTTTCGGCCTACCTGATTGAAAAACTCAACGAAAGGCTGAATTTAAAGCTCAACGTTCCGGAATTTGCAAACGAACAGAAAGAATTGTTTTAAGATAAATATCAGATGTCATGGTCAAAAGTATCACAACACTCACACTTTTTTTGAATTTATTTCTCAGCTCTGTCGTCACGCTTGCACAGCAAGGTCCGGTGAGAATTGGGATCGATGGCTTGTCGCACGACCATATTCACGGTATTTTGAACAATCACAAGGAGCGAACCGATATTCAGATTGTCGGTATTGCCGAATCCAACAAAGAGAAAGCGCAGGCATTGGCGGACCGATATGGATTTGATATGGGTATCGTGTATAATGATCTGGCGACAATGATTCGTGAGACCAGGCCCGAAGGTGTGGTTGCTTTTAATTCGATTTATGATCACCTGAGCACCGTGGAGATATGTGCACCGAAAGGAATTCATGTGATGGTGGAAAAGCCGTTGGCCGTAAGTGCGAAACATGCGGATAAAATGGCAAGTCTGGCACGGAAGCACCATATTCATTTATTAACCAACTATGAAACTACCTGGTACCCGGCGCACTATAAGGCATTCGAGATGGCTGTCCTGAATCAGGAGATCGGAGCTATCAATAAAGTACTGATCAACGACGGGCACAAAGGCCCTGTGGAGATCGGCTGCTCACCTGAGTTCCTGTCCTGGCTCACCGATCCGGTACTGAATGGGGGTGGGGCTGTAGTCGATTTTGGTTGTTACGGTGCCAACCTGATGACCTGGATCATGCAAAATGAGGAGCCTGAAACGGTGACAGCTGTTTTACAGACAATCAAACCGGAGGTGTATCCCAAAGTAGATGATCAGGCGACGATTATCCTGACTTATCCCCGTGCACAAGCTGTCATTCAGGGATCGTGGAACTGGCCAGTCGATCGGAAAGATCTCTCCGTCTACGGGAAAGAAGGGTATGTTACCGTGCACAATGCCAACGACCTGGAGTATCGTTTAACTCGTAATGTGCCCAAGCAGGAGATAAAAGTAAACGAATTTCCATTGGCAGCAAAAGATCCGTTTAATTACTTTGCCCATGTGATCAGGGGAGATATCAAAGTGGTGGACACCGATCTCTCTTCGCTGGAAAATAATCTGATTGTGGTCAGAATATTGGATGCTGCCAGGCAAAGCGCTGCAGAAGGGAGGACTGTTCTGTTTAAGAAATAGGGTTGCCTCCCTGAATTGGTACACCCTAGCCGAAATGCACAGCTGTTGATTTTGTTGCTGCCGTGCAAGCGACCCTATACAGTGGACCTTCTTTCGCAATACTACATCCGTTCTGGTACGTCGATGCCGAAGAGCGACATCCCCTTTTTGATGGTGAGCGCGATATTTTTTGACAACAACAACCGAAAATTGCGCAGGGCAATGTTTTCTTCCCGCAGCATGGGATAGTCGTGATAAAACTGGTTGTACTCCTTCGCCAGGTCGTAGATATAGTTGGCGATCAGTGAGACATTATATTCCGCTCCAGCCTGTTTTACCACCGCCTCAAACTCTGCCAGCAGCTGCACCAGACCCTCCTCTTTCTCTGAAAGCGGGATGGCTTGTTCTAGTTGCTCAGGGATTGAGATGCCCTGTTCCCCTGCTTTCCGCAGGATCGACTGAATGCGGGCATGGGTGTACTGGATAAAAGGACCGGTGTTGCCGTTGAAGTCGATTGACTCCTTGGGATTGAAGGTCATGTTTTTCTTTGGATCCACCTTCAGGATAAAATATTTGAGCGCGCCCAGGCCCACCATGCGAGAGATCGCTCCCGCCTCTTCTTCAGAGACACCTTCCAGCTTGCCCAGCTCCTGAGATGTTTCATGGGCGGTGTTGATCATTTCCGCCATCAGGTCATCGGCATCCACGACGGTTCCTTCACGCGATTTCATCTTTCCCTCGGGCAGTTCCACCATACCGTAGGAGAAATGAACCAGTCCTTTTCCAAACTCAAAACCCAGCATGTCGAGCAGGATGGAGAGTACCTGGAAGTGGTAATTTTGCTCGTTGCCCACCACATAGATCATTGTATGGATGGGATAATCATCGAAACGGAGCTTTGCGGTGCCGATATCCTGCGTCATGTAGACCGAGGTGCCATCGGCACGCAGCAACAGTTTTTGATCCAGTCCGTGTGACGTGAGGTCGGCCCATACCGAGCCATCTTCTTTTTGAAAGAACAACCCCTCATTGAGGCCACGGAGTACCTCCTCTTTTCCGGCGAGGTAGGTCTGTGACTCGTAATAAATCTTATCGAAGGAGACGCCCATCTGCTGGTAAGTTTCATCGAAACCAGCATAGACCCAGTCGTTCATCATCTTCCAGAGTTCCACAGTGGCGGCATCGTGTGCTTCCCATTTACGCAGCATCTCACGGGCTTCCTCCATCAGCTGTGATTGCGCCTCAGCCTCCTCTTTGGTGAGTCCTTTTTCCTGCAACGCAGCCAGTTCTTCCTTATATTTTTTATCGAACAGTACGTAGTAATCGCCGATCAGGTGATCGCCCTTCTTGCCGGTGGTAAGTGGTGTCTCTCCGTTGCCCCATTTCTGCCATGCCAGCATCGATTTGCAGATGTGAATGCCGCGGTCGTTTACGATGTTGGTTTTCACAACCCTTTTTCCATTGGCTTTGAGCACTTCACTCAGTGCATGTCCCAGCAGGTTGTTTCGCACATGTCCCAGATGCAATGGTTTGTTCGTGTTGGGCGAGGAGTATTCCACCATATAGAGTGGTGCATCCTCGGCTATTGGCGTGAAACCGTATTCGGGTACAGCATCGATCGTCTGTAACAGCTCCACCCAAACACCAGGGGCGATGGTGAGATTTAAAAACCCTTTGATCACGTTGTACTCCGAGACAATGGGTGAACTGTCCGCCAGCCGGGCACCAATCTCCTCAGCTGTCTGCTCGGGTTTCTTGCGAGATATTTTTAGCAGGGGAAAGGTGACCAGGGTGTAGTGTCCCCTAAACTCTTTTTTGGTTTTCTGCAGCGTGATTTGCGATGGATCCACCTCGGCCTGATAAAGCTCTTTGATTGCCGAGATGATGGCATCCTGAAGAATATGTTCGATTTGCATAATGAATGTAGCTGATTGAAAGCACAAAGGTAAGAAAAATGTATTTAATGGCGTACGATATCCTGAATTACAAGGCCAGAGAGGGTGAAGCCGAAGACGGCAGTGACCTGTACCATGGTGCCGTTGGTTTGTGCTTTCCGGAAGCTGCCATGCTCCTCTGCATCGGGCAAAGCCTCCTCTCCCTGGTTTGAAAGCAACTCTTCGCTGTAGACACAGAGAAACGGTTTTTCCGGGTTTTCATTTTTTCGCATTCGCTGTCGGAGTGCTGATGCCAGCTTGCAGCTGCGTACCTTCCAAAACTCGGTTACCCGTATCTGTTGCGGGTCCATCTTGAGGGCTGCCCCCATGGAGGAGAAGAGGGTCGCCCCGGTGCGGGAGGCAGTAACCAGTAGGTGTGCTTTGTGGGAGAGGGAGTCGATGGCATCGATGATGTAATCATACTGCTCCAGGTGAAACGAATCTGATGTTTCGGCACTGTAGATCATGGGCAGGGTCACTATGTTCGCCTCCGGGTTGATCTCCAGCAGCCGTTTTTTCATTACCTCCACTTTCAATTCCCCCACTGTCAAGGTAGTAGCCGGGAGCTGTCGGTTGATATTGGCTGTTGCCACCCGGTCTGAATCTACCAGTGTAAGGTGCACGATTCCGCTGCGGATCAGTGCCTCGGCACACCAGCTGCCCACACCGCCCACACCAAAAAGAATCACTTTACTCGTGGCAATTCGTTCCATCGCGGCAGATCCGACCAGCAGTTCTGAGCGGGCAAAAAGTTCGTTGTACGACATGGAATATAAAGATGTTTTTTAAAAAAGCCGATCCTCTTTGCAGGGGATCAGCTTCTTAATTTATTCACGAAAATTCTATTCATTCAAGTTTCATAAGTTGTTTGGAATGTATGTGATTAAAAAGGAGACATCGGTAGTCGATTTTTTTAATCACAACATACTGCATACAAAACTTGAGTTAATAGTAGGCTTCGCTTTTTGGTTCGAAATAGGCTTGCGGGTGCAGGCAGGTGGGACAATTTTTCGGTGGCTTCTTGCCGGTAAATACATATCCGCAGTGACGGCAGATCCAGTCGATCTCCTCTTCCCGTACAAATACAGTGCCATTTACCACACGTTCCAGCAGCTTCAGATAACGCTCTTCGTGTATTGCTTCGGCCTTGGCGATCATGCGGTACATGGTGGCAATCTCCTTGAATCCTTCCTGCTCGGCCACTTCGGCGAAGTGGGGATATAGGTCGGTCCACTCTTCGTTCTCTCCTTCGGCTGCTGCCTTCAGATTCTCGGCTGTGGTGCCGATGACGCCGGCGGGAAAAGATGCCGTGATCTCCAGCATACCTCCTTCAAGGTATCTGAACATCCGCTTGGCATGGGTCATTTCCTGGTCGGCTGTTTCCTGAAAAATAGCAGCTATCTGCTCATAACCCTCTTTCTTTGCTTCTTTTGCGAAGAAGGTGTAGCGCATGCGTGCTTGCGATTCTCCTGCGAAGGATTTCATCAAATTTAGTTCGGTTTGGGTTCCTTTTACGCTCTTCATAAGATTTTTCGTTTTATTTGAATGGTTGGTCTTCAATTGGGCGATGTTCCATTGCTGTGTAATGTTGTAGGCAATATTGGCCTACATACCATGGATCATCTTTCCCAACAAAAATAAACAAATTTCAGTTAGGAAAAAAAATATAAAGGTAAGGTGTAGTTATTTAAAATCTTTCTAAATTGATCTTATGCCAGTTCACTCAGTTCCAGCCAACGCATGGTTTTTTCGTCGATCAACTCCATAATTTCCGACAGGCGCGAAGATTTTTCCATTAGTTCCTCAGACAACAGATTGCCAGATGAGAGTGCGTCGGTGAGTCTGTTTTTCTCCGCTTCCAGCTGTTCAATCTCTGCTTCCAGCGATTCAAACTCCCGTTTTTCCTTGAATGAAAGCTTCTTTTTTTCTTCGGAAGGCCTGTTTTTTCGCGGGTCGGTTTCCTGTCTGTTGTTTTTTTGCTCCTCTACCTCTTTTTTCTGTTCATCGACTTTCCATTCTCTGTATTGTGTGTAGTTCCCAGGAAAGTCCTGAATCCGGGCGTCTCCATGAAATACCAGCAGGTGATCCACCACCTTGTCCATAAAGTAGCGATCGTGTGATACCACGATGAGGCATCCTTTAAATCCAGAAAGGTATTCTTCCAGGATGTTCAGTGTGATGATGTCCAGGTCGTTTGTTGGTTCATCCAGTACCAGGAAGTTGGGGTTGGTGATGAGCACGGTGCAGAGGTAGAGTCGTCTTTTCTCGCCGCCGCTGAGCTTGTGGACGTAACTGTGCTGCTTTTCCGGGGGGAAAAGAAAATGTTGCAGGAACTGTGAGGCGGTGAGTTTGCTGCCATTCCCCATGTCGATTACTTCTGCGATGTTTTGTACCACATCAATCACTTTCATCTGTTCATCGAACAGCAGTCCCTCCTGGCTATAATAACCAAAGTTCACTGTTTCACCGATCTCAAAGTCGCCGCTGTCGGGCATTTCTTTCCCGAGCAGCATCTTTACGAAGGTCGATTTTCCCGTGCCGTTGTTTCCCACGATACCCATTTTCTCATACCGAGAGAAGATGTAATTGAAATCTTCGGTGATGCGGATATCTCCAAACCGTTTGGTCACATGTGTTGCTTCAAAGATCTTTTTCCCAATGTATGATCCACGGGCTGCGAGGCGCACACCCTCCTCTTCGAGGCGTCGTTGTGCCTTCTCTTCCAGCGAATAAAAGGCATCGATGCGTGATTTTGCTTTGGTACCCCGTGCCTGGGGCTGGCGGCGCATCCAGTCCAGTTCCTTTCGCATCAGATTGCGGGCACGATCCACTTCTGTGTTTTGTGTGGTAACCCGCTCTTCTCTTTTTTCGAGATAGTAGGAAAAATTCCCTTTGTAGGAGAAAAGCTGTTTTTCATCGATCTCCAGAATCTGCGTGCAGATGCGGTCCAGGAAATAACGGTCGTGCGTCACCATCAGCAGGCTCATCCTGTTCCGGTTGAGGTATTCTTCGAGCCACTCCACCATCTCCAGATCGAGGTGGTTGGTGGGCTCATCCATGATGAGCAGCTCCGGTTCGCTAATCAGGACGTTCGCCAGCGCCACCCGCTTCACCTGGCCACCTGAAAGCTCACCCATCTTCTGGTGAAAATCGGTGATCTTGAGTTGGGAGAGTATCTGCTTGATGCGTTGTTCGTAATCCCATGCCTTGAGCAGGTCCATCTGCAGCAACAACTCGTCGAGGCCAGCCTGATTGTGAGAGGAAAGCATCTCCTCGTAACGTGCAATCAGCTTCACCGTTTCGTTGTCCGCGCTGAAGCAAGCTTCGAGCACCGTCAGGTCCGCATCATACAGTGGAGACTGTTCCAGATAAGCACATCGGATGTCGTTGCGAAATACCACTCTTCCTTCGTCGTAACTTTCCTTTCCCCCGATGATGTTCAGCAGGGTGGTCTTTCCCGCTCCATTGCGGGCAATCAGTCCGATCTTATCCCCCTCGGCTATGCCGAATGAGATATCGCGAAAGAGCAGCAGATCGCCAAAGCTTTTGGTGAGTGTGTCGATTTGGAGGAGGGGACGGGACATATATATCTGTATTTGGCTTCAAAAGTACAAAAAACAATCGATTCAGAACTTCCATCGCAGATAGAAATAGAGATCGGTTCTCTGGTTCCCATCTATCAACTCTGTGCCACTGCCGATGGTGTCACGGTTGAAGTAGCGGGTACGGGCTGCTTTCAGGGAGAGGGTGAGTGCTGCAGAGACCTCATATTTGACAGAAAATGAAAAACGGGAACCTTCGCCGTAGAAGGAAGGCATGTAGAAGGAGCTGAGCAGATTTCTTTCGTAGGAATAGAGGCGCACATCGTAGCTCTCCGCATTAAAAAATGCCAGATAGAGATCTCCTGCAAAAGGACCCTTTCCGCGATAGCCGATATTTTGGGAGAGCATGTACCCGGTTTCAGATGGAAAGTGCTTTTCGGAGTAATGAGCCACGTCGGCTGTGGTGCGCGATTCCCATCCGTTTTGGGATGCGAGGGCATACCGAATCCTGAGTTTATGGGTGGCATAGGGCAGTACGGAGGTGGAGTTCTCATCGGGCCAGTTCATGTTTTTCTCTTTCTGCTTGTATTTGTAGCGGAGATCGAAAGAGGATCGGCGGGAGAGAGTATAAGTGCCAAGGAGATAGAAATCCAACGCTTTCGACGGAGTGTCTACGCCATGTTTAAGCCAAGGGTATCGTACAATATCCAGGTAGCTGTTCACGGTGAATCTTCTGAAAGGAGTGAATTGCATGCTGAGAAACAGCCCTCTTTCATTGCGTACAGTGCTCCCTTCCGAAAAAGCCTGTGCGTAGAGGGCATTATAGGAGATTGGATAATTTCGGTGCAGGAGCGAGAAGGAAAGATTCGAAGAGGGTCTGTATTGCAGGGTGTGCAGTGTGGCGATCGATCCATTTTTCGAGACTGCAGTCTCACCCGCAACGATGAATCCCGGTAGTTGATAGGAATAGTCGATGCTCGCATTCAGGTTCGATGCGTCGCGTAGATAATAAATATTGTAATCCCGCAGAGCTGGGTTATACATTCTGCTGTAGGTGTGGTAGATTCCGCTGACTCCCGCCTGAAACCGACTTTTGCGGTAGTTAATGTTGGCACCGGCGATCTGTTCACGCGCGTTCTTTTTCTTTTCTATTTCCAAAGGTGTGCGATGGAGACCGTCGGTTTTGAAGGAGGTGATTATTCCTTCGTCCGAGAGGTTGGTGTCGATTTTTTTGTTGGAATAAAAGGAGGTGAGTGTGAGATTGCCCATTCCGGCTACGACAGCGGCACCCCTGAAAAAATCGCTTTCAGCGGTAGAAAAATGGCGCTTGGGTTGCTGTGTACGTCGGACGATGCTTCCGCTGTTCCACGCTTTGTTGATCATGAAATCGTTGTTCAGAATGAGTCCTTGTCCAAAAGAGAGGCGGTAGTCGCCCAGTGCCACAGTTTTGAGTTTGCCGATATCACGAACGATCAGGTGCATACCATAGTGGTCGTATCCTCTTGGGTATCCCTGTTTGAAGAAAGGTTCTCCCGCATCCTTCTCTGCCGTGATTCCGGCTTGTATCTTATCACGGTAGCGAAATGCATAACGGAGCGAGTGATAAAAATCCTCACCGCGGTATTTGCGATTGGGATAACGGGTAAGGATGCTATCTGAAAAATCACCGTACCCTGCGCGGGGGGTGACAGTCTTGTCGAGGCGAAACTGCACCTCGTGCTGTCCGTATTGCAGGATACCTGAACGGATTTCTGCCGTTTCCGGACTTTTGCTGTCTCCTACATAAAAGAAGGGAATGATCCATTCTACTGTCTTCAGATCGAGGGAGGGCACGTTTCGAAGCTCAAAAACGGTGTACACCGGACGGTTTTTCTCTAGAAAGTCGGCAATGGCAGTCGCTTCGTCCAAAGAAAGCAAAGGAATTTGATTCAACTGATCGCGGGTAACGCCGTTCAGATCTAATGGGTTATTTTCAAGTTGAAGCATCTCCTGGTAGATGTTCTCAATGGCAGCCTCATCCATTCCCTCTTCGGCCAGCTGTTCGATATATTCACGCCAGTTAATATTTTGCGCATCCACCTTACCCGGAAGGCCAAATGCGACGAAAAGACAGAGAAAGGAAAGCATCTCTTTCATCATACATCGATTTTTACAAATATAAGAAGTATTCCCATCTTTTCTAAATATTTGATAATGAATTAATGAACGCGCTATCGCCTATCAATCGGCATCAATTTAATCGAAGTGTCATATATTTTCAAAAAAATTAGACAAAATGATTGAAAATTATTTGATATTTAATCTTTATGATTATCTTTGCGAAGTAATGCAATCAAAAAGATTACAAATATGAGTATTTGGTTTCAGAAAGATTGTAATATTTGTTTTAGGTGTCTATTTGAAAAAAGATTGAGGTTATTCATTTAAAATGTAAAAATTATGAAAAGCGTTAAACTGTTCTTTTTCCTGTGTGCCTTGAGTGCTGCGTTTGGCAACATCAGGGCGCAGGATGTATCGGTCTCGGCGGGAGCCGATATCGTGAGTTCATACATCTGGCGTGGTTTGTACGTCGGACCTGCTTCTGCACAACCCTCTATTTCACTTTCGGCGGGTGATTTTGCGTTGGGTATTTGGGGGTCATCCAGTTTCGAGGGCACTTGGCGAGAGTTTGATCTTTATGCCTCTTATTCCGTTGGCAACTTCTCCTTGCTGCTGACAGATTACTTCTTTCCCCGTGATCTTCCCGATGGAGCGGGCAGCAGTTATTTCAAATTGTCGGAGCACCTTTTCGAAGGTGCAGTAGGGTATTCGTTGGGTGAATCCCTGCCGCTGTCATTGGTCTGGAATACCAATTTTGCGGGCGACGACAATTATTCGAGCTACATGGAAGCAAGCTACTCCATTCCAGCCGGTGGTGTCGTAATCGACCTTATACTCGGTGTTACCCCCTGGGCTGGTATCTACTCCGACGGTTTCGCACTGATCAATGCCTCGATAAAAGCAAGTAAGGAGATCGTCGTCTCCGATTCCTTTTCACTTCCGGTATTTAGCCAGGCAGTACTGAATCCCGACACAAAAGATGTGTTTCTGGTATTTGGCATTAGTTTTTAATCATCATAACCGCTCGCAAGATGCAAGATGCAAAGATAGGAGATGATCAAAGATCCTACCTCATGATATCTTGCTCCCGGGCCTCAAAAATTTTTTATTCCTATGAAGAAAATAGAAGCAATTATCCGCAAGACGAAGTTCGACGAAGTACGGGCTGCGTTGCATGAAGCCGATATCGATTTCCTCTCCTGGTGGGGAGTGAAGGGTCAGGGTACGGCCAAACAAGGACTTATTTTCAGGGGTATCGCCTACGATGTGAATGCCATTGAACGGGTCTATCTCTCTTTTGTAGTAAGGGAAGTGAATGTGCAAAAGTCGATCGACGCCATCCTGCGCTCAGCCTTCACAGGCGAAAGCGGTGATGGTCGGATTTTCGTGTCTGCCATCGAACAGTCTATTCGCATCCGCACGGGTGACCGGGGCGATGAGTCACTTTACGACAAAGAACAGACAAAAGTTTAGCATTTTGAAATAGGATTGATATAACAATAACTTAGAAAATATGAAACAGAACATACTGAAATATATAGTGATGCTGACTGCACTGCTTCTTCTGCCCGTCGTGGCATTTGCACAGGAGAGGGCGGAGCCTGCCCTCAATGGCGGTGATACAGCCTGGATTATCGTGGCCACCATTCTGGTGATGATGATGACCATTCCGGGACTGGCCCTGTTTTACGGCGGGTTGGTACGCCGGAAGAATGTACTGAGCGTATTGATGCAATGTCTGATCCTGACCGCCGTGATCATCATTGAGTGGGTGGCAATCGGCTACAGTCTGTCTTTTACTTCTTCGCAAGGCGGGTTGAATACCTTTGTCGGTGGTTTTGATAAAATATTCCTGCAAGGTATCGCCATCAATGATCTGCTTGAAGGATACACCATCCCTGAATTGTTGTTTGTCTCATTCCAGGGGATGTTTGCTGTGATAACGCCCGCACTGATTGTAGGTGCTTTTGCTGAAAGGATCAAATTCAGCGGTTTCCTGCTTTTCTCGGTATTGTGGGCGCTGGTGGTTTACAATCCGCTTGCCCATTGGGTATGGGGTGGTGGCTGGATAGGAGCAATGGGTGCCATCGATTTTGCCGGGGGTACCGTGGTGCACATCAACGCCGGCGTCTCGGCTTTGGTAATGGCCATCCTGCTGGGTAGAAGGAAAGGGTGGAACGTAAAAGGAGCGCCTCCCATTACGCCGCATAATGTCCCATTTGTGGTGATCGGTACAGCCCTGCTCTGGCTGGGGTGGCTCGGCTTCAACGGTGGAAGCGGCCTGGCTGCGAACGGTTTGTCCGCAAGCGCCATACTGGTTACGAATATCGCTGCGGCAGCTGCGGCACTGACATGGACCCTGCTCGACTGGATCATCAACAAGAAGCCTACGGTAATTGGTTTTTGTACAGGTGTGGTAGCTGGTCTGGTCGCCATTACCCCTGCTGCCGGCTCTTCCGGCGTGCTGGGTGCTTTCGTGATCGGCTTAGTGGCAGGGTTGATCTGCTTTTTTATGGTGGCTCACGTGAAACCCCGGTTTGGTTACGATGATTCACTCGATGCTTTTGGCGTACATGGAATTGGTGGAATTATTGGTTCTTTGCTGATTGGTGTGTTTGCTACCCAGACCATCACAGGTGATGGAGGTGCTCAGGGAGCACTTTATGGCGACTGGAATCAACTTTGGATACAGATTGTGGCGACAGCTGCCACCATTGCGTTCAGCGCAATCATGACCTGGATTCTGTTCAGGATTGTGGATGCATTGGTTGGTATCAGGGCAAGTAAAGAAAGTGAGTCTGTGGGTCTCGATATTTCCGAACATGGTGAGATCGCATATGAATAGGCGATTCCGGTGATTTTTTTGTATAAAGGGCTGCTCCAAATGGGGCAGTCTTTTTTTTGATGGAATTACATCTCACAAACAAAACTGGTTTGGTTAATCTCTCAGCTTTCACTATATTTACCCCGATTTAACTGAACAAGGGTATGAAGAAAAGCTCACTGATATCATGCGTGCTGATTATCCTGTGTCTCTCCTGTCTAACATGGAGCAAAAGAAAACGGGTGCACGATTTTCCACAGATCATTCAGGCCGATACGCTGCGTGTGCTCACGTTGAACACATCTACTTCTTACTTTCTCTACCGTGATCAACCGATGGGTTATCATTACGATATGGTGCGTGATTTTTGCAAACAACACGGCCTTGTTCCTGAAATCATTGTGGCAGAAAATACCCGGGCCTTGATCAGGATGCTGCAACTTGGCGTGGGAGACCTTGTCGCTTACAACGTCCCTGTAACCAATACATTGAAAGACTCGGTGCTCTTCGCCGGTCTGCAGCATATCTCTCATCAGGTATTGGTGCAACGCGCGTTACGCAGCGATACGCTCATCACCGACGTTACAGGCCTGATTGGGAAAAAAGTGACCGTGATCGGGTCATCCAAATACCGCGATCGCCTTGAGAACCTGAATGACGAACTGGGTGGGGGTATTCAGCTTGAGACGGCCTACAGCGACACACTGGTAGTGGAGGACCTCATCCGATCGGTGTCGAGAGGAGAAATTGCATATACCGTAGCCGATGATGATCTTGCCAGGCTTAACCAAACCTATTTCAGGAACCTGAATGTGGATTTACCCATCAGCTTCGAGCAGCGCTCGTCGTGGGTGGTCAGGAAGGATACACCCATTCTGGCTGATTCGCTGGAGAGCTGGTTCTTAAGGAAAACGACTGCCCCAATCTTTCTGCGAATAGAGAAACGCTATTTTGAAGAGACAAAAGGTTATCCCCACAGCGACCGGTTATCTTATGGCGAGATACTTGGTCATGGGATTATCTCACCCTTTGATACCTGGTTTAAACAGCAAGGGCAACGGTTACAGATCGACTGGCGTTTGCTTGCGTCTGTTGCCTGTCAGGAGTCCACTTTCGAAACAGAAGGTGAATCCTGGGCAGGCGCCATCGGCCTGATGGGGCTGATGCCCGCCACGGCAGCTTCACTCGGGGTGAGCCGCGACGAGTTGTACGATCCCGAAACCAACATCCGCATAGGAGCAGAATATCTCAGGCAACTCCTTGTTACCTTCAGCTCGGTGGCTGATTCACAGGAAAGGATGAAGTTGTCACTGGCGGCATACAACGGTGGCGTGGGGCACGTCTTTGATGCCAGGGCACTGGCGGAGAAATATGGTGCCAACAAAGATGTATGGGAGGGTAACGTGGAAAAATATATCCAGTTGAAGCGTTTGGAGCAATACTACACCGATCCGGTGTGTAAAAACGGATACTTCAGAGGGGATGAAACGATCAGCTACGTGCGCAATGTCATTGACCGATGGGGGTACTACAAGGAGGTAGTATCCAAATAAATTTGTTTACTGCTCATTTAGCTTATCAAAAAAGTTCACTAAAGTTAGACTTTTTTTGCACTCGGCAGAATAAATGAATTTACTCTGCTCTCGTTGATCAAAAAAGTTCACTATCTTTGTATCACTGTCAAAATGAAGCATAGTAATCGACAGCACAGAGGAAATCAATAGAATTCTATCAAAATGTCAGTAGTTATTCATAAAGTCAACTCGAAAGATGATCTCATGAAGTTCATCCAGTTCGGTATCGATCTCTACGAAGGAAACGAGTTTTTTGTCCCTCCCTTGGTTTACGATGAACGTGCGACGCTCAGGGTAGACAAGAATCCTGCATTTGAACATTGTGATGCCATCTACTTTCTGGCCTACCGCGATGGGGAAATTGTGGGCAGAATTGGAGCGATCATCAACTATAAAGCGAATGAGATCTGGAACGAGAAAAATGCCCGCTTTGGGTTCGTCGATTTTATTGATGACGAAGAAGTTGTAGAAGCTCTTTTTGGCGCTGCCGAAAGTTGGGCACGCTCACGAGGGATGGAAAAAATACACGGCCCACTGGGATTTACCGATCTCGATCATGAAGGGATGCTGGTGGAAGGATTCGATCAGATGGGTACCCTCTCTACCATCTACAACTACCCTTATTACGTGGATCACATGGAGCGAATGGGCTACATGAAAGACCAGGACTGGGTGGAGTTCCTCATCACCATACCCAAGGAGATGCCCGAGCGTTTTCTGCGTGCTTCGGAGATAGTAAAAAAACGCTCTGGTCTTGCTGTAAAGCATTTACAGAGTAAAAAAGATGTCTATCCCTATGCGAGAGAGATCTTCAAACTCATCAATCGTGCCTACAAAGATTTATATGGCTTCGTGGAGCTTTCAGAGAAGCAGATCGATTATTACGTGGACATGTACATACCGATGCTGCGCCTGGAGTTTCTTACGCTGGTGATCAGGCAGGAAGACAACAAGCTGATAGGTGTGGGCATCGGACTGCCCAGCATCGCCAAAGCGCTTCAGAAAGCAAAGGGGCGCTTTCTGCCCGGCGGTTGGTATCATATCTACCGGGCACTGAAAGGAAAAGGAAACAATGTACTGGACCTACTGCTGGTCGCTGTGGATCCCGAATATCAAGGAAAAGGGATCAATGCATTGTTATTCAATGAATTCATACCGGCGGCCAGTCGGTTGGGATTTGAGTATGCCGAAAGTAACCCCGAACTGGACCTAAACCACAAGGTGAAATCTATGTGGAACGACCTGGATGCCAAACTGACAAAGAGGCGCAGAGCCTTCATCAAACAACTATAGAGGAGTGATATATTAACGTGAACGAAACAGAAAGAGAACTACAGATACTGCAAGACAATTATCAGGAAGAAAATATTGTCACCCTGGAATGGCAGGAGCATATCCGTCGCCGCCCGGGCATGTACATCGGAAAACTGGGTGACGGCTCCTCCTACGACGACGGTATTTATGTGCTGTTGAAAGAGGTGCTCGACAACTCCATCGATGAGTACATGATGGGGTTTGGAAAAACAATCGAGATCAACATCGACAATCACTTTGTGACGGTGCGTGACCATGGACGGGGTGTGCCCTTGGGTAAAGTGAAGGATGTATGCTCCAAAATGAATACCGGAGCCAAGTACGACTCCAAAGCATTTAAAAAATCGGTCGGTCTCAACGGTGTGGGTATCAAAGCGGTGAACGCACTTTCGTCGGACTTCTTCATGGTGAGTACCCGCGAAGGACTCTCGAAAACGGTGGAGTTCAAGCAAGGGATCGAGGTGAGTGAAGGTGAAACGGTGCCGTCGAACAGTCCCAACGGAACCATGGTAGGTTTTACTCCCGATGCCGAGATTTTCGGAGAGTACCATTACCGCGATGAACACATCGAACCGTTGCTAAAAAACTACGTTTTCCTCAATATTGGGCTTACCATCCTCTTCAACGGGAAAAAGTTTACCTCTAAAAACGGACTCGAGGACTTGTTGAATGAGAACCTCACCTCTGAGGAACTTTATCCTATCATTCACCTATTTGGAGAGGACATTGAAGTGGCCATCACCCACACCAATCAGTATGGAGAGGAGTATTACTCGTTTGTCAACGGACAGCATACTACCCAGGGAGGTACCCATCTGACGGCTTTTCGTGAGGCTACAGCCCGCGTAATCAAAGAGTTTTATAACCGCAACTTCGAGTATTCCGATATCCGAAACGGCATGGTGGCGGCCATCAGCATCAAGGTGGAAGAGCCTGTTTTTGAGTCGCAGACCAAGACCAAGCTCGGTTCAAAAGAGATGGGTCCCAACGGCGTATCGGTGAACAAGTATATCAATGATTTCCTGAAAAAGGAACTGGACAACTATCTGCACAAAAACCCCGATGCGGTGGAGGCGCTACAGAAGAAGATCCTCGATTCCGAAAAAGAACGCAAAGCCATTGCCGGAGTGACCAAACTGGCAAGGGAGCGTGCAAAGAAAGCCAACCTCCACAACAAAAAGCTACGCGATTGCCGCATCCATTACAACGATGCAAAAGGCGACGACAGAGAAAAATCCAGCATCTTCATTACCGAGGGTGATTCTGCCAGCGGCTCCATTACAAAGAGTCGCGACCCCAATCTGCAGGCGGTATTCAGCCTCCGCGGTAAACCTTTGAACAGCTTCGGGCTCACCAAGAAGATTGTCTACGAAAATGAGGAGTTTAACCTGCTTCAGGCAGCGCTCAACATCGAAGAGAACATGGACGGACTGCGTTACAACAAGGTGATTATCGCTACCGATGCCGACACCGACGGAATGCACATCCGCCTGTTGCTGCTCACCTTTTTCCTGCAGTTCTTCCCCGATCTAATCAAGAAGGGACATGTGTATATTCTGCAAACTCCCCTCTTCAGGGTACGCAACAAGAAAAAGACGTACTATTGCTATACCGAAGAGGAACGTCTCAATGCAATTCAAGAACTCTCACCTAATCCGGAAATAACCCGTTTCAAGGGGCTTGGAGAGATCTCTCCCGATGAGTTCCGCAATTTCATTGGTGAGGATATCCGGCTCGACAGGGTGACCATGCGCAAGGAAGATCTTCTGAAAGAATTGCTCGAGTTTTACATGGGAAAAAATACACCAGAGCGGCAGACTTTCATCATCGACAACCTGGTGGTGGAAGATGAAGAAGTAGCATAAAAATGGAACCAGTAGTCTCCCAGAAGCGAATAGCCCTGTTTCCCGGCACCTTCGACCCTTTCACTCTCGGTCACGAATCGCTGGTACGAAGGGGTTTGGCCCTGATGGATGAGATTGTGGTTGCCATCGGGATCAACGAAGCAAAGAAATCTTACTTTACATTGGAGAAAAGGATCGGGATGATCAGGGATCTTTATCGGGACGAGCCCCGTGTAAAGGTTGAGAGCTACAGTTCCCTGACAACCAAATTCGCAGAGGAGGTCGGTGCCCGCTTCATTCTGCGGGGTATCCGCTCGGTGATCGACTTCGAATATGAGAAGACAATTGCTGACATGAACCGAACTATTTCGGGAATAGAGACGTTTCTATTGTTTACAGAGCCGGCCCTGTCACACATCAGCTCCAGCCACGTGAGGGAGTTGCTGAGTTATGGACAGGACGTCAGTAGCTTTATACCCCCGGGAATGAAAATATAATCCCACTAACACAACAATCGATGCAAAAAAAAATAATAGCGATGGTACTGGGTACCATCTTGATTTCCTGTCATGCTCATGCTCAGTTCAAACCTTCACCCCAAGGGCTAAAGCTGGAGCGTACCCTTCAGCTGGTTAAAGGACTCTATGTGGATGATGTGGACACGAAAGAGATCACCGAAGCTGCCATACGGGCGATGCTGGCGGAGCTCGATCCACATTCCTCCTATCTGAACGAAGAAGAGGTTCGTGCCATGAACGAGCCACTGCAGGGTAACTTCGACGGAATAGGCATCTCCTTCAACATGCTTACCGACACCCTTTATGTCATGGAGGTGATCTCCGGAGGACCGTCGCAGAAGGTGGGTATCTTGCCAGGTGATAAAATCATTCAGGTAAACGATACCTTGATCGCCGGCGTGAAGATGAACAACCAGGATGTAATCAAGCGACTTCGGGGACCCAAGGGTACCGTGGTGAACGTGAAATTGTTGCGGCGTGGCATACCCCGGTTGATGGAGTTCCGCATTGTACGCGACAAGATCCCCATTACCAGTATCGATGCAGCCTATATGGTGACAGACAACATCGGCTATATTCGCCTGAGCCGCTTTGGTGTCACCTCTGCCAGTGAGTTTAAACAAGCCGAAATGAAATTGAAATCGGAGGGGATGAAACATCTTATTTTTGATCTTACCGACAACGGAGGAGGCATTTTGCAGACTGCCAACGAGATAGCAGACGAGTTTCTAGGAAACTCCAAGCTGATCGTCTATACCGAAGGAAAGAATCAACCCCGTTACACGATGAATGCCACCGAGGGTGGTGAGCTGCAAGCCGGTAAGCTGGTGGTGCTGGTCAACGAAGCTTCCGCTTCGGCCAGTGAGATTCTTGCCGGGGCGTTGCAGGATTGGGATCGAGGTGTGGTTGTGGGGAGAAGGACTTTCGGCAAAGGATTGGTACAGCGTCAGCTCCCCTTACCCGACGGCACCATGATCAGGCTGACCGTGGCACGCTATTATACCCCTTCTGGAAGGAGTATCCAGAAACCTTATGAGGTGGGCAGGAAAGATGCATACGACCAGGATTTTATGAACCGATATACACACGGTGAAATGTTTGATGCCGACAGCATCCACTTTCCCGATTCCCTGAAGTACAAGACGCTGGTAAACAGGCGTACAGTCTATGGAGGTGGGGGGATTATGCCCGATTATTTTGTGCCCATGGATACCACCCGGGGGACCACGTTGCATGCCAATCTGAATGCAAGAGGGGTGATTAACCGGACGGCCATCTCTGTGGTGGATAACCAGCGCAATACATTGCTTCAGCAGTATCCCGATGTGGTTCGCTTCATGGACCGCTTTCAAGTTTCGGAAGAGATGGAACAGCGTTTGCGGACAATTGCCGCCGCCGAGCAGGTGACGTGGAACGAGGAGGAATATAGTCGCTCCCAACCCCTGATTTTTGTACAGTTGAAAGCATTGATAGCCCGTGATCTATATGATTCATCGGCATTCTACCGGATCATTAACGAGGAAAATGATATTTTTACACAGGGATTGCAGATTATTTCTGATGATTTCCGCTATGAGGAACTGCTCCAGGGTATCGGCAGCAATGTGGCACAAAAAAAGTAAGAAGCCATGAATTTCGATTACAGCAAATTCCGTGTCAAAGAGGGTGAAAAAGTCTGCCTGAATAACTGGACTACCCGTGAGGATGGTGGTTTCACAAAAAAAACTGCAAAAGAGGAGATCGAAAGAAATATCAAAGAACTGAAGAAGCTGCAGGAAATGTTTTATGCTGACGATCGTTACTCCTTGCTGATCATTCTTCAGGCTCGCGATGCCGCCGGCAAGGATGGCGTGATCCGGCACGTGATGTCGGGGATCAACCCGCAGGGGTGCCGGGTGCACAGCTTCAAAACACCGACCAGCAACGAACTGGAGCACGATTATTTCTGGCGTCATTATCTTGCCCTGCCGCAACGAGGTATGATCGAGATATTCAATCGCTCCCACTATGAAAATGTGCTGGCCACCAAGGTGAACCCGCAATGGATTCTCAACGAACGCATTCCCGGCTACGAGACGGTAGAAAAGATAGATCAGCCATTCTGGGAGGAACGTTACGACAGCATCAATGCCATCGAACAACATCTCCATCAGAATGGAATGCGCATACTCAAATTTTTTCTGCATATCTCCAAAGAAGAGCAGAAGGCACGTTTCCTTTCGCGAATCGAAGAACCGGATAAAAACTGGAAGTTCAGTTCTGCCGACTTACATGCCCGTTCGCAGTGGAATGCTTATGACGCGGCATTTGAGGAAATGTTGGAGAAGACATCGAAACCTTATGCACCTTGGTATGTGATCCCAGCCGATAAGAAATTTTTTACCCGTGTGGCGGTGGGCGATATCATTCTTGAGTTGTTTCGATCGCTCGATTTGCGTTATCCGCCTGCCGAGTCGCCTGAAATGCTGGCAAAAGCAAAGATCGAACTGACCCGGGGATAAACTTACCGCCCCTAAATCAACGGATTCTCTTTTTTTCTCTCAAATGTGAGTCCAGACGCGATATCAGCCACAGCAGACTGAATACGGAAGCCACCAAGATTACCGAGCCGATAAATTGAGGTGACAACAAGAACTCCTTGCCAAACAAGAAATACACCCCTGCTATCATTGCTGCCAGCACGGCATACATGGTACCAAAGAGGGCACCCATCTCCTTCAATACATTTCCCGATTCCTTGATCGGTTTCCCCTTCTTTGGCACAAGTGAGTTTTCTGCTTCTATTTGTCGCATGATGCGATACTTCAGGTTCTCCGATGCGTTTATTTTGGTCGACGAGAGAAGCTTCCGTATTTGTTCATCCTCTTTATGCTGATTGTATGTATCTAACATGATGATCATTATTATGAACCTGTTATCTGTATTCCGTAATTTGAAACAACCATTTCTTTGAAAAGTTTTCTCGCCCTGAATAGTTTTACCTTTACATTGGGCTCGTTCAGACCAGTGATCTTTGCGATCTCTTTGACCGGATTATCCTCTAGATAGTAGAGCGTGAGTAACAGCGCATCTCCCTTGGGCATCCTTTGCATCACTTCCGACACAATCTCTTTTCGCTCCATTTCATTCATATTTATTTCGAGGGTGTTGTCTGCCAGCTGTGATGCCTCTTCCACCACCGTCTCCCTGCTCCCAATCCACATTTGTGTCTTCGTATGGGTGATGGCTGTATTGTAGACAATACGATAGAGCCAGGTAGAAAATTTACTGTCGGAGCGAAAACTACGCAGATTCCGGAATGCCTTGACAAAACTTTCCTGCACGACATCTTCCGCATCCTGCACATTGCCGCAAATCCTATGAGCGATGGTGATAGCCATGTCCTGATAAGCCTCGACAAAATATGCAAATGCGGAAGAATTGCCCGAAAGCACTTGCTGCACACGTTGGTTTTCGTTCATTGTAAGCGGTTATTCCAGTTCCGACTCTTCCCTGTTCCGATTATCCGGCATTTTTTGTACAATCAGGAAATAAAACAGGTAACCCACACCCAGGAAAAAGACCACGCTGGCTCCGGTCATCCAGAATTCGTTACCCTGACCGATCACTAGATACTCTGAACAGAGAAATCCCACCATAATCCCGATACCCAATGCGATCAATACGATTCCGTTTCTGAGCGATACGAGACGGTTAGGATCTGATTTTTTCTTTGGAGTGTGATCGGGGGGGATGATGCCCTGGTTGATTAGTCCCATTCGTTCGGCATTGCGTGTCCTGATCCATTGCATTCCTAGTACCCATCCGGCGATAATCGGTAGGCCGATGGTGCAAATAATTGCAAGTAGCGGTATTAATTCTCCCATAATTGAATGTATTAAAAGTGAATAATGATTTTGTTTACATCCATAGGACTAACAGTTCAAAAGATTGGTTACAAAAAAATGGAAAATATTTTAATCATAATTCTCAATTTAACATTCCCTTGAAATAAAACGATGACATCATAGTGTAAACAAAATTATCGCCGTCAGAAGATAGCGGTAATAAAAAAAATAAAAATATCGTCCGATCACTTGTCGACCGGACGAAATAATGATGGATGGAAGAATTATTTGTTTTTCAACAAATCGCGAATCTCGGTCAGCAACACTTCTTCCTTGGTGGGCTCGGGTGCCGGCGCCGGTGCTTCCTCTTTTTTTCGCTTCAAAGAATTCATTCCTTTGATCACAATAAAGATGGCAGTACCCACGATCACGAAATCAACCACCGCCTGAATAAACGCACCATAGTTCCAGGTGATGGCGGGGGTAACTACTTGGGTACCTTCCATGACCGCTTCTTTCAGAATTACCTTTAATTCCGCGAATCGGCTGTCTCCTAACAGCATCGCGATGGGTGGCATCAGGATGTCATTGACAAACGAGGTGACAATCTTTCCAAACGCAGCTCCAATTACAATACCTACGGCCATGTCTACCACGTTGCCGCGCATTAAAAATTCTTTGAGTTCTGTTCTGAATGACATAGTTTTTTTGATTAAAGATTTGAATAATAGGGTTAATAATAAATTTCTGCTAGCATACAACGGGCAGAGCCCCCACCCACAGTCTCAATGGTCTGCAAATCGGGAGCTACAATCCTGTTAAAGGTGGAGATCGTTGTTTCCTGTGCCGGTGTCAACGAGTTGCGTGCCGATGCCGACATCACCATGAGGGGCGTGCCGTTGCGGCTTTTCACTTCCAGCATATTTCCGGCGAAATGGGCGACTTGTTCCAGTGATATATCCACGATAATCTTGCCGGCTGTGGTCAGTGCGGAGATTACCTTCTGACGGTCACCCGCTTCCTTGATCGATTCAAGGCAAACAATGGCGACCTGCAATCCCACGGCCATCATCACATTGGTATGAAAAATGGGATTCCCTTCCTTGTCGAGCGCGTCAAAGACAATTGCATCGTAACTCATGCGGGAACAGAAATCAGCGAGCACCTTTTCCGAAGTACGGGGGGAGCGGCAGCAGTAGGCTATTCGCTTGCGGCGATCGAGTACCATGCTGCCGGTGCCTTCCAAAAACTCACCCAATTTCTCCCAATGGGTCAGGTCGACCAGCTTGCGGTGATTCATCTTTCTACGAAGGAGGTCAATTATTTCCGGACTTCTCTCCATTCGGCGATTAGTTGCAAACATCGGATAAAGAACCAACTCTCCCGTGATGTGAGAGGAGAACCAGTTGTTGGGAAAGAGGGCGTCGGGTGTCGGGGGGGCAGGCTTGTTTTGCACCACCGTAACATCCACATCGTTTCTCCGCAATAACTGTACAAAAGCATCGAACTCTTCCACTGCTTTTTCAGCTACAAAGCCGCTCTCCAATCTCTGCTGAAAGAAGTTATTTTGTGCCGTCTCCACGTTGAATGCAAATTGAGCCGGCCGAATCATGAGTATTTTCGAGGTGGTTTGCATATAATCATATAATCAGAATCAATACCCAAGTATCAAGATGATTCGTGAGATAGTGTTTCGGTTTGAGGTTCGTTTTCTAAAGACTCGATAGATTCTTTGATGATACCAATCGCTGTCATGAGCTCCTGTTCCGTAATCACCAGTGGTGGGGCAAAACGAATGATGTCGCCGTGAGTAGGCTTCGCCAGCAAACCTTTCTCCGCCATCTTCAGGCACAGGTCCCATGCCTCTTTTCCCTCGTGGGGAGCGATCACCACAGCGTTGAGCAGACCTTTGCCCCTGACCTGCCTGATAAGCTTACTTTTGATGGTCCTCATCTCGTGGCGGAATATTTCACCCAGTTTTTCGGCCTTCTCCGCCAGTTTTTCCTCTTTTACCACCTCCAGCGCGGCCATAGCTACTTTGCAGGCGAGCGGGAATCCGCCAAAGGTGGAGCCATGCTGACCCGGTTTGATGGTCATCATGATCTCATCATCGGCCAATACCGCCGACACAGGCAATACTCCCCCCGAAAGCGCTTTTCCCAGGATCAGGATGTCAGGACGTACTTCCTCGTGGTCACAGCAAAGGAGCCTGCCGGTACGCCCTATTCCAGTCTGTATTTCGTCGGCTACAAACAGCACATTGTGTGCTTTGCAGAGTTGGTAACATGCCCTCAGATATCCCTCGTCCGGTACGTTCACGCCGGCCTCACCCTGAATGGGCTCCACTAGAAAACCGGCAACAGAAGCAGCTTTCTCCTCAAAAAGAGAAGCTAAGGCATCCACATCGTTGAAGGGAATCACGGCAATTCCGGGGGTATAGGGTCCGTAGTCGGCCCGGGCATCCGCATCGGTTGAGAGGGAGACAATGCTGATGGTGCGTCCGTGAAAATTGCCGCTGCAGGCTACAATGATCGCTTCGTTTTCAGGAATCCCCTTTTTCAGGTAACCCCACTTGCGTGTCAGCTTGAGTGCCGTCTCTACTGCCTCTGCACCGCTATTCATGGGGAGGATCTTGTCGTACCCGAAATAATCATGCATGAATGCTTCGTAAGGCCCCAGGGAATCGTTGTAAAAAGCGCGGGAGGTAAGGCACAATGTCTGCGCCTGTGTCTGGAGGGCTGCTATAATTTTGGGATGACAATGTCCCTGGTTGACGGCAGAATAGGCTGACAAAAAATCGAAATACCTTTTGCCATCCACATCCCACACGTAACAGCCCATCCCCCGCGATAACACCACCGGTAGCGGATGGTAATTGTGTGCTCCGTATTCCTCCTCCAGCTCAATGTATTGTTTCGATTTGGGTGTCATCATCATTTGTCAGATTATTGACCGTATCTATCACAAAATCACGCACATTGAAGAGCACAATATCATAACTTTTCAAGCACAAGATTCCGAAAGTGGATTTCCTTTCCTTCGCTTTGCAGGCCGATATGTCCTTCCTTGACCTCGCTGGTGGCACTATTTTGTAACACTCCGTTGATGAAAATCTCTGCTTTGCCTTCCTTTACTTTGATCTTCACCTTGTTCCATTCGCCGACAGCCTTCTCACTCGATGATTCTTTTTTCTCTATCACCGGGAATTTTGGTCGCTCAGTGACTCCCTCCGGAAGTTGGTATTCTTTTAGTTCAGCTCCCGAGAGCAGGACAAGGTCGCCTGCCTTGTCGGCTTTGAGCTGACACTCAACGCCCCTCGGAAATGGCTTTGAAGCCTCTTCAATCAGAAAGAATACGCCGCTGTTGCTGGCTTCTCCACCCCATCTGTATTCCAGTTCCAACACGAAGTCGCTGTATTTTTCCGTGGTATACATGTAACCCAGTGGCTCACCTTTAATGGTGATGATCCCCTCCTGCACAGCGAAGACCTGTTCGGCCGGCACGGTGTCATTGTCCAGTACGAAATGCCAGTTGGAGAGGTCATTTCCGTTGAATATCTCTACTTGTTGTTTCTTGCAACCAAGTGTGAAGAGCATTGATAAAATGAGTACGGGGAGGATTGTTTTTTGCATGATGTTGTTTATATTCGTTAATTGGGTATACTGCCTACAAATATAGTCTTTTTGCGGATAATCCGGCATACATTTGTCAACAAAATACAGGTTCCACTATCTCTTTTATTCATACATGGTTGTCATACGCTTCCGGGGCGCGAAAAGCAGGCTCATTGTCTCCTAAAAAAGCAAAAAAGATTGTCAGATACAACGGAAATAGATACATTTGCCCAATTTCTATCAGCAACGAAAACGGTGGTAACCAAGATACACAAAGCTCATTTTCTTTGGGTGGACGACGAGATTGATTTGTTGAAACCTTATGTGCTCTTTCTGGAAGAGAAAGGTTACCTGATGGAGTGCGCCAACAGCGGACACGATGCCATTGAGCGAACAAGGGAAAAAAGCTTCGACATGATCTTTCTCGATGAACACATGCCGGGCTTATCCGGTCTTGAGACGCTCAAACACTTGCATGAAACTGCCCCTGGCGTACCGGTGGTTATGGTGACAAAAAGTGAAGATGAAGGGATCATGGAGTGTGCCATTGGCAGAAAAATTGCTGATTACCTGATCAAGCCGGTCAACCCCAACCAGGTGCTGATAACCATCAAGAAGATACTCGACAAGAAAGAACTCATCTCAGATGCTGTCACGGTCAACTACCGACAGGAGTTCAATCAGCTCAGTGAAGAAATTGAAAACTGCTGTACAGCAGAGGAATGGACAGCTCTTTATAGGAAATTGGTCTACTGGGAGCTGGAGCTACATCCTGCAGAGAATCCCATGAGGGAGTTACTGGCGTCGCAGAAAATGGAGGCGAACAACGCTTTTGCCCGATTTATTCGGAAAAACTACCCGCGCTGGATGAGAGGCGATGGCGCTCCCCCGCTAATGAGTCCTGCCCTGTTTGAAAAGGCAGTCTTTCCTGCGCTTGCCAGAGGAGAAAAACTCTTTTTTATATTGATCGATAACTTCCGCCTCGATCAGTGGCTCGCAGTAAAGGATCTTATTTCTGAACTCTTTGTTAGCCAGGAAGAGCTCTATTTCAGCATACTTCCCACGGCCACTCCTTATGCGAGGAACAGCATCTTTTCAGGGTTGATGCCACGACAACTGGCTATGCAGTTTCCCGAATTCTGGGTGGGTGACAACGAGGAGGAGAGCAAGAATCAGCAGGAGGAACCCCTTATTCGGGCTCAACTGCAGAGAAAACGACTTTCGCCGCTTCTCTCCTACCAAAAAGTTAATTCCAACAAGGAGGCTACAGAGCTTTACAACCGTTTTGCCGAGTGGGAGAAGCATGATTTACATGTGTGGGTATTCAACTTCATTGATATGCTCTCCCATGCGAGAACCGATTCGAGGATGATCCGCGAACTGACAGCCGATGAGGCTGCATACCGCACACTCACCCGATCATGGTTTGTACACTCTCCCTTGTTCCTACTCCTGAAAACAATCGCCACGAAAGGTTATCGGGTGGTGCTCACCACAGATCATGGTTCAATTCGGGTAAAAAACGGACTGAAGGTATTGGGAGACAAAGAGACCAACACCAATCTGCGATACAAGGCAGGGAAAAATCTGGGATACGAGCCCAAGAAACTCTTCGAGATGCTGCACCCCGAAGAGTTTGGTTTACCAACCCCACACATGAGCACACGGTATATCTTTGCGACACAAAACGACTTCTTTGTCTACCCCAACAATTACAATCATCATGTGTCGCTTTACACACAGAGTTATCAACACGGAGGCATCTCGATGGAAGAGATGATTGTTCCGCTTATTACACTAAACCCGAAATAAATAATATATGCATATAAAAATAAGCAACCTGCAGGAAATCAATGAGGCTGCTCGCAAGTTCATCCAGGAAATGGGCAACAACAAGGTTTTTGCATTTTATGGAAGTATGGGTGCCGGAAAGACCACCTTTATCAAAGCCATTTGTGAAGAGATGGGAGTGACCGAGACCGTGTCGAGTCCCACTTTCGCTATCATCAACGAGTACAGGGACAAACAGAGCAGACCCATATTCCATTTCGATTTCTATCGCATCAACAAACTCGAAGAGGCCTTTGATTTTGGATACGAAGATTATTTCTATAGCGGCAACCTCTGCTTCATAGAGTGGCCTGAGCTGGTGGAGTCGATCCTGCCCGACAATGCAGTGAAAATAGCCATCAGGGTAACAGATGAGGGAGACAGAATCGTAGAACAATGGTAGGAAAATAAGGGATCACTTTAAACGTTCTGCCGTGGAAACACTCAAACTGCAAGGACTTTTGATATACAATGCAAAAAACAGCTATATTCGCACAACCAAAAATTCAAAAATGAAACAATTCATACTGGCAGTTTGCATCATGCTTTCTACCTTGTCCGCTTCGGCACAGGTCAATACCGACCGGGTGATGATGATAGGAAGGAATGCGCTCTATTTCGAGGATTATGTGCTCGCTATTCAATACTTTAACCAGGTGATTACTGCGAAGCCTTATCTGGCCGATCCCTATTATTTCAGGGCGATGGCTAAATTTATGCTCGACGACTTCAAAGGAGCCGAGGAGGATGCTTCCGAATGCCTTCTGCGCAACCCTTACTACACAGCAGCCTATCAGCTGCGGGGGGCGGCCCGGCAGAACCAGGATAAGTATGAACTCGCTGCAACCGATTATCAGCGTAGTCTGGAATTCTTTCCCGAGGATCGGATTACACTGGTAAACATGGCCATCGTCAACGTGGAGCTGGAACAGTATGAGGTTGCGGCTAAGTTTTTTGAGGTGCTGCTGCGTCGTTTTCCCGATTATACACCCGGTTACCTTACGCGCTCACAGATGCACCTGGAGATGAATGATACCACAAGTGCCATGGCCGATCTGGATAAGGCGATCGAGATTGACCCCTATACCGCGCAGTCTTTCTCTGCACGTGGGGTGCTGCAGCTTCAGCAGAAAGAGTACAACAAGGCGTTGGCCGACCTGGATGAGGCCATCCGGTTGGATCCCTATTTCGAGGGCAACTACATCAACCGTGGGCTGGTGAAGTATCACCTCAACGACCTCCGCGGAGCCATGGCCGACTATGACCGGGTGATTGAGACCGATGAGAACAACCTCATTGCCCGTTTCAACCGCGGTCTTTTGCGTGCGCAGGTGGGTGACAACAACCGGGCCATTCGCGACTTCGACAAGGTGATTGAGATAGAACCCGACAACAAGATTGCCCATTTGAACCGGGCGATGTTGCACAACGAGACAGGCAACAAGGAGGCTGCACTGGCCGACCTGAATGTGGTCATTGCGGCGCACCCCGATTTCTTTACCGGTTACTATATGCGGTCGCAACTTAAACGGGAAATGAATGATCTGCGTGGTGCAGAAAGTGATTACATGTTGGCCCGTGCAGAAGAAGCAAAAGCCCGCAAGGTGGCCACAGTCAATCCGGAACCTTTCAAACAGGCTCGCAAACAGAGTGAGGCAAAAGATACCCGTGAACAGGCCGATCAGGATATCGATAAGTTCAACATGCTCGTTGTGGCCGACAACGAGCGTTCAGAGAAATCGAAATACCAGCGGCAGAGCCGTGGTAAGGTACAGAATATACACGCTCCCGTGGATCCCGAACCGATGTTCGTACTCACTTACTACGAACGTTCTTATGAGGTACATCGGCCGGTTTATTACTCCGAGGTGATGGATAAGGCCAACAGTGAGTTGAATCTCTCCTGGATGCTTAAAGCGACCAACAACGAAGCTGCATTGAATGAATTGCAGATACAGAGTCACTTCCGTTCCATCGACAACTATTCCATGAAGTTGGAGAGCGACCCCATCAACCCATACCTCTATTTCGGAAGAGCCATAGATTTCATGCTTGTGCAGGATTATGAAAATGCACTCAAAGATATCCAACAGGTCATCACGTTACAGCCGAATATGCTGCTTGCCCATTTTGTTCGTGCGGTGGTGCGATCCAAGCAGTTAGAGTATGAACGTTTGCAAACCGATCCCCGGGCAATGAGCTCCACTGCAGCCATCAGCCTGCCGGAGCTGGGTAATATTGTCGGAAAACCCAGACTGCCGGATATATCCACCAAATCGATCGATTACGAAGAGATCCTGAAAGAGTATGAAGCAATCCTCCGCATCAATCCCGACTTCATCTATGCCTACTATAACCGGGCAGAGATCTTCAGTCTGGAAAAGGATTATCGTGCCGCCATTGCCGACTACTCGAAAGCTATTGAACTGGAGCCGCAATTTGCAGAAGCCTACTTCAACCGGGGCATCTCGCGCCTCGCTATCGGGGAGACAGCATTGGGCCTTGATGACTTGCGCAAGGCCGGTGAGTTGGGTATTGTGCAGTCCTACAGTATCATCAAACGGATGCAATAAGTGGTTTGCCACGTCGCCATTTTTCATCGACATGTCAGTTCTCATTCCACAGGAAAAGCTTTTTCCAATTCGTGGAGTGTAATTTTCTTGTGGTTTTGCTGTTTCATCAATCACAAAATCACTACA
Organism: uncultured Proteiniphilum sp.; assembly: GCA_964602395.1. Lineage (GTDB taxonomy): Bacteria > Bacteroidota > Bacteroidia > Bacteroidales > Dysgonomonadaceae > Proteiniphilum. The sequence goes on from CAZRRC010000010.1 coordinate 29,997, forward strand.
TTTGCAGTCACATTAGAAAGAAGATTTACAAAGCACAAATAGAGCATGATAAAAATTACATTTCCCGATGCCACAGTCAGGGAATTTGAAAAAGGAGTAACGGGATTAGAGATCGCACAAAGTATCAGTCAGCGATTGGCACAAGAAGTGCTTGCTGTAAGCGTGAATGGGGAGACTTGGGATTTGACCCGCCCCATTGAGGCCGATGCCAGCGTAAACCTGCTCAAGTGGGAAGATGAACAAGGGAAGCATGCATACTGGCATTCATCGGCACACCTTATGGCTGAAGCCTTGCAGGAACTCTATCCGGGAATTAAATTCGGAATTGGGCCGGCCATTGAAAATGGATTTTACTACGACGTGGATCCAGGAGAAGGGGTCGTGATCAAAGAGAGCGATTTCCCTGTCATCGAGAAGAAGATGATGGAGCTGGTTGCTGCCCGTGAAGATATCCAGCGGGAGAGTATCACCAAGGACAATGCGCTCAAGATGTTTGCCGCACGCGACGAACATTACAAGGTGGAGCTGATCAACGAACTGGAAGACGGCACTATCACTACTTATACACAAGGTCGCTTCACCGACTTGTGTCGTGGACCGCATTTGCCCAACACCTCTTATATCAAGGCGGTAAAGGTGCTTTCGGCCGCCGGCGCTTACTGGCGGGGCGATGAGAAACGGCCGCAGCTCACGCGTCTTTATGGCATCACCTTCCCGAAGAAAAAAATGCTCGATGAGTATCTGGTCATGCTCGAAGAAGCCAAGAAGCGCGACCACCGCAAAATAGGCAAGGAGCTTCAACTGTTTCATTTCTCACAGACCGTGGGTGCTGGTCTTCCCCTGTGGTTGCCCAAGGGCACCCAGTTGCGTCTCCGGCTGGAAGACTTTCTGAAGAAGATCCAACGCGAATTTGATTATGACCAGGTGATCACACCCCATATCGGACACAAGCAGTTGTATGTGACCTCGGGTCACTATGCCAAATACGGAAAAGATTCGTTTCAGCCGATTCATACCCCCGAGGAGGGTGAGGAGTTTCTACTGAAGCCGATGAACTGCCCCCATCACTGTGAGATATACAAGGCTTTTCCCCGTTCCTATAAAGAGTTACCGCTGCGTCTGGCAGAATTCGGCACGGTTTACCGTTACGAGCAGAGTGGGGAGCTGCATGGTTTGACCCGTGTGCGTGGCTTCACGCAGGATGATGCCCATATTTTCTGTACGCCGGACCAGGTGAAGGAGGAGTTCCTGAAGGTGATGGACATCATTTTCATCATCTTCAAGGCGCTCGATTTCGAAAATTTTGAGGCTCAAATATCGCTGCGCGATCCGGAGAATAAGGAGAAATATATCGGCAGCGACGAGAACTGGGAGAAAGCAGAACGTGCCATCGTGGAGGCTTGTCAGGAGAAAGGGTTGAAAGCAAAAGTTGAGCTGGGCGAAGCTGCATTTTACGGGCCAAAGCTCGATTTCATGGTCAAGGATGCATTGGGACGTCGTTGGCAACTCGGAACCATCCAGGTCGATTATAACCTGCCCGAACGCTTCGAGCTGGAATATACCGGTGCCGACAACCAGAAACACCGTCCGGTCATGATTCACCGTGCACCGTTTGGCAGCATGGAGCGTTTTGTGGCTGTCCTCATTGAACATACCGCAGGGAAATTCCCGCTGTGGCTGGCTCCTACGCAAGCCGTTATTCTGCCGGTGAGCGAGAAGTTCAACGACTATGCTTATCGCATCGTGAAGGAGCTGAAACATTTTGATATCCGGGCCGAAGTGGACGACCGCAACGAAAAGATGGGCCGCAAGATCAGGGACAATGAGTTGAAACGGATCCCATACCTGTTGATTGTGGGTGAGAAAGAGGCAGAAAATGAAGAGGTTTCGGTAAGAAAACAGGGAGGGATTGATCAAGGTTCCACAAAATTGATTACATTTGCAGAAACGATAGCACAGGAGGTGAATCAGATGATGAACCCTGCGCTTCGGTAACATACAGCTTTAGGACAACCAGAATTATACCTATATAAGCAAACAAAACAGAGCAAACATTAACATCACTGAATGAGAAAAGACTCAAAAGACCAACACCGGATCAACGAACGTATCCGGGTGCCGGAAGTCCGGTTAGTAGGCGATAATGTGACAGAAGGCATTTATTCCACAAGAGAGGCACAGAAGATAGCAGAAGAACAGGAGTTGGATCTTGTTGAAATTGCACCCACGGCGAAGCCTCCTGTGTGCAGGATCATCGATTACAAGAAATTTGTCTACCAGCAAAAGAAAAAACTGAAAGAACAAAAAGCAAAGTCGGTCAAGGTTACCGTAAAGGAAATACGCTTTGGACCGCAAACAGATGATCACGACTATAATTTTAAACTCAAGCATGCGATGAATTTTTTGAGTGAAGGCTCGAAAGTGAAGGCGTATGTGTTTTTCAGAGGCCGTTCTATCCTTTTCAAAGAACAGGGAGAGGTGTTGTTGCTCCGTTTTGCCAACGACCTGGAAGAACATGCCAAGGTGGAGCATATGCCCATCATGGAGGGAAAACGCATGTCCATCATGCTGACTCCCAAAAAAAGCACATCTGCCCCCAAGAAGGAGTCAAAAGAAGAGTAAGTGAATTTCTTTTGCAGTCGTGGAGAAACAGTGCCGGCTAAAATTATTTAGCCGGTTTTTTTATCCTTTTCGTCGAAAAACAACGGTAGAGTGCATATCTCACCGGGAAAGAACTATCCGATAAAAATAAAAGGATAATGTTTTGATTGTTCGGATAAAATCATTAATTTTGCAAACTTTTTCGCCTCACCGCGGAGAAACGAGAAAATAATATTCACAAATTCGAAGACAGCAAAATGCCAAAAATGAAGACTAATTCCGGTGCCAAAAAGAGGTTCGCCCTTACCGGAACAGGAAAAATCAAGCGGAAACATGCGTACAAAAGTCACATCTTGACGAAGAAGACCAAGAAGCAGAAGAGAAATCTTACTCACACGGGTCTTGTTCACAAATCTGACGTAAACAGTATCAAAACCCTGCTGGCGTTGAAGTAATTCACCCCGGTGGTTTCCGGTAAAGAGATTTAGTAACAGGATGTATGCCCCAAAGAGCTCTGCCCGACGGAGACGCTATCATTCAAAACAAGTAACATTATGCCAAGATCAGTCGATCATGTTGCATCACGCACCCTCAAAAAACAAGTTCTGAAATTAAGAAATATGCATTATGGTTGGAACAAAAATGTTGTTC
>CAZRRC010000010.1:33258-51694 GCA_964602395.1 uncultured Proteiniphilum sp.
AAACTTACAAGAGGTTATATCGGTGCCCGCAAGAATGTGTGGACCGTAGCCAAAAACACATGGGAGAAGGGTTTGACCTACGCCTATCGTGACCGTAAAAACAAAAAACGCAATTTCCGTGCGCTCTGGATCCAGCGTATCAATGCTGCTGCCCGTGAGTATGGAATGTCTTATTCCCGCCTGATGGGTGCGTTGCACAAAAATGAAATAGAGATCAACCGCAAGGTGCTTGCCGACCTGGCAATGAACCATCCCGAAGCTTTTAAGGCAATCGTGGATAAGGTGAAGTAGCCCCAACCTTTTAGGTTGATTGCGCATAGAAAGGAAAAATCTGTAGAGGGTTTTTCCTTTTTTATTTATCTTTGTGTTTAACTCGCACATATAATCAAAACTATGATCAAAAAAAATATCTGTAGGAGCTTCTTGTTCCTTCTGATGGGCGTCCTTCTTGCAGGATGTAACAACCGTTCGCAAAAAAGTTCATCCGATCCCATTACCTATTCCAACCCTTTATCCGTAGCTTTTGGCGATCCGTTTATCCTTTCAGCCACCGACGGAAAATATTACATGTATGGTACGGGTGGAACAGCACAAGGTTTTGTTGCTTATAGTTCCGATAATCTGGTGGACTGGCAGCCCGAAGGAGAGGTTTACTCCGGAAATCAACCAGGCTCCTGGACCGTGAAAAATTACTGGGCTCCCGAAGTATATGAAATAAACGGGAAATATTATATGCTCTTCAGCGCCGACTGGAAAGAAAATCCCACAGAGGAACTGGAGAACTTTCGTATTGGTGTGGCCGTAGCCGACAAGCCTACCGGTCCGTTCATGGAGATATCCGATAAACCCCTGTTCGACCCGGGTTATCCCATCATTGATGCAAATATCCTGCAGCACAACGGAAAAACATACCTTTATTACTCACGCTGTTGTTACAAGCATCCTGTTGAGAGTGAGGTAGCACAGTGGGCACGGGAGCAGAATCTTTTCAAGGAGATAGAAGAAAGCTGGGTATATGGAGTGGAGATCTCAGACGATTTCTCTTCTGTAATAGGGGAGCCGGTATTGCTTTTGCAACCTCCCACCACAATGAATGATCCGCAAACGGAGTGGGAAAGTCGCTCCGTCACCGCCGGGGAGGTCAACCGCCGGTGGACAGAGGGTTCTTTTGCCTTCCCGCACAACGGAAAGATTTACATGATGTACTCAGCCAACTTCTTTGGAGGTGAACATTATGCCGTGGGGTATGCTGTTTCCGATGATCCGCTGGGTCCTTTTGTGAAAGCCTCGAATAATCCGGTACTGGAAAAAAATACAAACAAAGGAGGAGAAGTAACCGGAACCGGACACAACATGGTCTTCTGGTCGAAGGACAATCAAAAAATGTACTGTGTGTATCACGGACGCACCCAGAAAACGGGAAACGAAAGGGTGGTTTTTATCGATGAGATGCAGATCGATGAGCAGGGTTTACTGGTCGTTGACGGTCCCACAACCACCGAAAAAGAATTATAGAAGATTGATAAAGCGTTTAATTAGATACTTATTTCTTTTATGAGAACTGTTTCTGTAGAGGAGTTACAGCACATTGAATCATTGATTCGCAGCTGTCCGTTTTGTTATGTAGGCATGGCCGACGAGCAGGGTGTCCCTTATGTGCTGCCAATGAACTTCGGATATGAAGAGGAGGTAATCTATCTCCATTCTGCACAGGAGGGGCGTTCCATTTCCATCCTGGAGGAAAACCCGCAGGTCTGCATCACATTTTGTACCGAACCGAGGCTGGTGTGGCAGGATAAGGAGGTAGCCTGCAGCTACCGCATGCGGGCAGAGAGTGTGATTTGTCACGGTAACGTATACTTTGAAGAGGAGTACGACGAGAAAGTGAAAGCACTCGACATCATCATGCAGCAGTATTCCGACAGGGCGTTCAGCTACTCGGCACCTGCGGTGAAGAATGTAAAAATATGGAAGGTCCCCATCGATAAGGTCACGGCAAAAGAATTTGGCGTACCAAGTACAAAACCGAATCTTTACAAAGACCGGAAAGTGTTTTAAACGTCGCGATAAAACTTTCGTACCCATCTGCTTGTTGTAATATCTGCGTTTCATAGCAGCATATGTACGCAACAAGTAAAAATCACACTGTAAAAATTGTACAATGAGAAGTTCCTTCATCCTATTTATGGTACTTTGCACGTTCTTCGGCGTCACAGCAGCCGAACCGCAAAGCAAAAACAAGGTAAAACCGATTGAATTGACCAAAGCAACCTTCCTGGAGAAGGTGTTCAATTATGAAAATAACCCGGAAGTCTGGAAGTACAATGGCGACAAGCCGGCTATCGTGGACTTTTATGCTACCTGGTGCGGTCCCTGCCGGATCACTTCCCCTATTTTATCGGATCTGGCTGCGGAGTATGGAGAAGATATCTATGTCTATAAGATAGACGTGGACAAAGAACCCGAACTGGCACGCATATTCGGGGTACAAAGTATTCCCATGTTTCTTTTCATTCCAATGAACGAGCAGCCTCAAGTGGCAATGGGCGCCCTGCCGAAAAAATCCTTCCGGGAGGCGATCGATACTTTTCTACTGAAAAAAGATCAGAAAACGACACTCTGATCCAGTCACAGTATTTTTTGCACCTTGCCTCGGAAAAATGGGAAAGGATACCTTAAAAAATGCATATACAGAATCAATGGAGATGATTACCAGCCTGCAAAATCCAGCCGTCAAAAACATCACAAAACTGGCGAAAGGCAAAGTACGGAAGGAGCAGCAGCTCTTTGTGACCGAGGGTGCACGTGAACTTTCTCTGGCTATACAGAGCGGCTATCGGGTGGAGGCGGTTTACCTCTGCCGGGAGATGTTCGACAAGACGAAATATCCAGATGTATTGGATTCGATACCCGAAGAGGCTCTTTTTCCAATATCCTCGGGGGTATTCGCGAAGATTGCTTACCGGGAGAACTCCGATGGAATCGTGGCATTGCTGAAACCCAAATCGCACAAGCTGACAGATATTCAACTTTCGAAAAATCCTTTTCTGATTCTTCTCGAGTCTGTGGAGAAACCGGGTAACCTGGGCGCTGTACTGCGTACCGCCGATGCGGCAGCAGCCGATGCCGTAATTGTCTGTGATCCGCAGACCGACCTGTATAATCCCAATGTGATCCGTTCCGGCGTAGGAGGATTGTTCACCGTGCAGACGGCTGTCTGCACCTCCGAAGAGGCATTGAGCTGGCTGCAAGGACACGAGATTGCCATTTATGCCGCAGAGTTGCAGGCTGCGGAATTTTACCAAAACATTGATTTCAGTAGCCCCTCTGCCATCGTGATGGGTACCGAAGCAGACGGGTTGACCGATTTCTGGTTAAACCATGCAACAAAGCGAATCAAGATTCCCATGCGGGGAAAAATTGATTCGCTTAATGTCTCGGTCTCCACCGCCATCCTCACCTTTGAGGCAATGCGGCAACGGGGGCTCTGAAGTAATCTCTGCTTTTTCTGATCTTCTTTGCGTTTGTTGATTACCACAACCCTTGTGTGCCTATTCTTTGTTGGGCGGGTCTACTTTTTTATATACTCTTACGTAATCTATTTGAAAATGGTGGGGAAACAATGCATCATCAATGCCTTTTTGTCCTCCCCAGTTTCCCCCAATGGCGAGATTTAATAAAAGATGAAATCTTTTGTCAAAAGGCCACACAGCAAATCCGGAACCTTCATTTTTGAAAGTAAAATATTGTTTTTCATCCACATAGACCCGGTATTCATTCGCTTCCCATTCGAGCGCATAGACATGAAAATCGTTGTAAGAGGTGGGAACGTATAGCTTCGCATTTTTTTGTGTACCCCTCACATGATTGTAACTCTGGGTGTGTGCCGATCCTACGATGGTATCGGGATCGTACCCCACATTTTCCATGATGTCAATTTCACCGCTGGCTGGCCATCCGCCATATTCCCAATCGGTAGGGAGCATCCATATAGCCGGCCAGGTGCCTATTCCTGAGGGGAGTTTCGCCCTTATTTCAAAACGACCGTAGAGCCAGTCTCCTTTCCCTTTGCTGATCAATCGAGCCGAGGTATACCTCTTGCCGCCCATGCTATCGATTCGGGCGGTGATGGTCAGTAGTCCTTCTTTCACGTACACATTGGCTGAATCATGGGCTGTGTAATGTTGTGCTTCGTTATTTCCCCAGCCCCAACTGTTTCCTTCCGTGTCGTAGCTCCATTTTGTAGAATCAGGAAGTCCCGTATAGTTGAATTCTTCATTCCAGACAAGTTGCCATTTTCCGGTGGGAGTGGCTATTGTTCCATAGGAGGGTTTATTCATGCAACTGCTGAGCAACAGAAGTGCCAGGGGCATGAAAAAGTTAAGTTTCATCGTCATCTTGTAATAAATTAGATTGCTTGTTATCAGTTAGACAACAAGCAATCCGGTGAATAGTTTATTTTAAAATCCACATTATCTTGTTGATCTCATCGTATCCTTCATATTGTCGATTCAGTGCTTCTTCTAAATTTTCCCTGTTGTAATTTGATTCCGCTGCCGGGTATAGCCAGCGCATGGGAATGCCGTTCTTGTTATTTTCGTTGAGACTTGTTGCCGGATTAATTGGGAATTCAGGATATTTATTCCTTCTGTATTCGAAAAAACTTGTTTCGGCATCCTGCATAAACTGTAATATATACCGTTGCATCCAGATCTGTCTTAGCTGCTCATTGCTCGTAGTCTTAAAAGCAGCTTCGCCAGTAAAATATCCGGCAATATAATCGGCTGTTATGGGCATGGTGTGTGCATAGCTAGCTGTTGCCTGTGTCATAACATCTGTCAGTGCAGCTTTCACCCCGGATTCGTAGTAGGCCTTGGCGTCTCCCGTAATCCATCCTTTCAGCACAGCTTCTGCCAAAATCAGTTGTTGCTCTGCAAAAGTAACCACTCGCAACGGTTCGCACGCCTCCTCTTGCAAATATCTTTTGTTGAGCAAGGAATAGAGATTATTGCTGTGTCCGTTGTTCATAACAGCATATTCAATATCCACATCCACTCCCACATAAGCTTCTGGGTCAGAGGGCATTTTTCCGGCTGCTATTCTTTCTCCCGCAGGTTCGGAAAAATAAAACAACCTTCTGTCATTCAGGATCTTAAGATTGTTTATTAATAATGAGCTGATGAGTGTTCTGCTTGTGAAAAGATCGTTCGTACCCGATAGGGGATGCTTGTTTTTGGACGAGTACATCAATCCATAGTAGCCTGTGGAGGCATCCATGATGTTTCCATTCGAAACAATTTCTGCAAACCTTGATTTCAGATTAATTCCACCGATGGTCTCTTTTTTACCAATGGTCATCATGACTTTTAGTGCAAATGCATTGACTGCTTTTCTCCATTTTACCGGATCGCCTTTGTAGGGAGTGGGGTCACCGTCGAAAGTGCGCCCTTTTGCAAAATACAGATCTGCTGCCTGAAGTTCATCCAGTACACCCTTTAAGACCTGTTCCTGGGTGTCGTACTTCACTTTGTAAATTCCCTCTGATCCCAAACCTGCTTCACTGTAGGGTATATCTCCCATTTTCAAGGTGAGCGTGTAAAAAGTATAAGCTTTGGCAAAAGCTCCCACACCGCGATAGGAATCTTCCATGACGCCTCCTTCCGCATATTCAATCATTTTTTGAATGTTGGGAAGTATCGTCATTGCATCAAAATAGCCACTGCCGATTTTGTTGTACTGTTGATCCATTTGCCCTTCATTGGCATATCCCACATATTTGGGAAGGGCATTGTCGGCAATCAATGATTTGCCGTCCCTTCCGGCAAATTTTGTATAGCGCAGGATCACATTGGTTGCCAGAAGTGATGCACTGACACCTGTTGTGTCATCGGGATTGGTGTTTATGTCCTCGAAGTTATTGCAGCCTAGCAGAAACATGAAAGATAAAACAGCCAAACCTGCATAGCGTATATATTTATTGATTCGTTTCATACCTGATATTTTTATATACATGATAAACTGTTAGTTAAAATACAACTTTCAGATTGAATCCAATATATCGGATGGATGGATCACTGAAATTTTCATACCCACCATCGGGGTCAGAGTATTTAAATTGTTTTGCCCATAAAAACACATTCTGCCCCACTGCCGATATCGATGCACTTTTGGCTTTGAACCTGCTGCTCAGAGTCGTCGGTAGGTTATAAGTGAGTGAAATTTCCCTTATTTTGAAGAAAGTGGTTGAATAGGCGTCGAGCGTTGAAGGTGCACCGCCCCATGCCGTTCCTCTGTGGAGATTATTTATGTATGTCTGGTAAGTCACTGCCACATCATTCGGTGCGTAGGTTCTGTTGTCACTGGTAATATTGCCGTAAGTATCATAGGTGGCTTCGCCGGAGACTACCTTGACTCCTTCACCGGTATAATTCCGTGAACCGGGATTGTTGGCATCGAGGAATCTTTCAGGAACGACTGAATTGGGATGCGAGCCGGCTCTCCACATGTACATCTCAGTAGTGGTCTGTGCAATTCCACCTACCCGGCCATCGAGTGAAATTCCAAAAGTAAAGTCCCTGAATCTTAAAGAATTGCTTATTCCCCACAACCAATCGGGGTCGGCATAGCCAAACAAAGATTGATATTTGGAGTAGATCGGTAACCCATTGTTGTGGATGATATTTCCTTCCGGATCTTTCTGATAATCATTTAATATGTAGTGATCGACCCGTTTTCCGACAGCTACCCAAGGTTTGTCCGTAGAGTAAACTGAATCGAGCTGGGTATAGTAGCGGGCATATTTTGACCAGTTAAGAGAAAGATCCCATTGCAATTCCTCGGTTTTTACAGGTGTCCCCGAAACGGTTATTTCTACTCCTTTTCTGGTAATCTCTTCGTCCGTATTCACAAAATTTGAGGTGTAACCTGAGGCAGGACTGATAGAGGCAGACCGGAGGAAGTCATACATCTTTTTCTCGTAATAGGAAATATCGAGCGAAACCCTGTTGTGCAGGAAATTAAGTGCTGTACCAACTTCAAATGTCGATGCCGATTCAGGCAGAACATCGCTGCCTTTGATGGTGGAAGGATAAGCGGCGGCACTTAAGTCACCCCATGCATTTGAAGTGATGGAATAGACAGAATTGATGGAGTAAACATCTGCTGGTGTTTTTGATGAGGTCCAGGAACCTCTGAGCTTCCACAGAGACAGCCAATCATACGATGGCAACAATTCCGATACAATAAAACTTCCCGACACCGAGGGATAGAGATAGGAACGGGTAGCTTTGGATAAAGTAGAGCTCCAGTCGTTACGAAACGTTGCTTCCGCATATAACAGACTTTTCCATGAGAACCCTAGCCTGCCGTACAAGCTGTTTACCTGTTGCTTGTACATGACCGAGCTTACGGCTGCCGGATTCACAGATGCTTTAAGTGAATAGAAAGCCGGAATGGTCAATCCACCTTGTGTTCTTGCTTCCATGCCGTCGTCCTGTCTGTAGTAGATCGTTCCGCCAGCCAAACCTTCCAGCCGGAAATCACCAAATGATTTGTCCACAGACAATAGAAGGTCATTGTTCAAGCTGTATCCTCTCCCCAATCCAATATTATAGGAACCTCTTTGCGATTCACCCCATACCTGCGTTCCTCCGCTTAGCACGGTCGAGCTACCGGCACCCTGGAAAGAACCTTTAGAGACGGTGATATCCTGTCGGTCGCTATAGATGTCGAAGCCGCTTCGTGCCGTGGCTTTCAGCCAATCGGTGAGATCGTAGTCTATGGAAACCGATCCGTTGAAGATGTCTCTGTTCTGGCTGTGTGTTCTCTCGTAACTGTCGAAGTAGGGATTGTTGTTGGTGGAGGTGTAGCTGCTGTTTTGCACTTCGTTTGGGATAACCCAGTAATCTTTGTATTGTCTGATATCCCAGTCGGGTGCAGACCAGATTAACATTGAATACATGGGATCATAACCGGTATATCCCCTGAAGCCTGTGTTTGGGGTGGCTTGCTTGTTGTAGGTCATGGAGGCAGACAGTAATAACTTGTCGATCTTCATATCGCCACCCAGTCCGAAAGTAAGCTTATCGTAGGTGGAATTGGGATACTGTCCCTTGTTGTTCACCCATGTGGCAGAAGTACGAAAACTTCCGAATTCGCCCTGTTGCGTTATATTTACGTTGTTGTTCAGGATGTACCCTGTTTCCAGAAAATTCTGAAAATTGTCTTTTCCGATGGGTAGGTAAGGCATCGGTTGCATCGATTTGGATATGGGATCCCATTGTATGATCTCCCTTCCGTCCAGAGGAACCCCCCAGGAACCGTCTCCCGAACGTACATATTCCTGTTTGCCGTTTGCGTTCGTCTTTACCACCCTGCCAAAACTTGATTGCATCTCCGGTATCGCCAGATAGCCTGCCGCAAACATTGTTCCCGAATTGATGGAAACTGAAAGGCCTTTGGCCGACAATCCCTTTTTTGTAGTCACCATGATCGCTCCGCTTGAGCCCCTGTAGCCGTATAGTGCGGAGGCTGTGGCACCCTTCAGAACACTGAGACTTTCCACATCATCCGAAGGAATATCGCGCAGTGTCATGTTGGCATAAGGCACACCATCGATCACCAGCAACGGTTCCTCTCCTCGGATCTGTATCGACGGAGCTTCGGTAAATTCAGTGCTGTTCCGTACCAACAGGCCGGCCACCTTCCCCGAAAGTGAGGTGCCTACATCCACACCCTTCACTGTCTGTAGTCCGTCACCTTCAACCGATTGTACAGCATATCCCAGTGCTTTCTCTTCTCTCCTGATACCCAATGCAGTGACGACCACTTCGCTTAGTATCTCGGTATTCTCTTCCATGACAACCGTGAAAGAGGTCTTACCGACTGTGTTAAGGATCACATCCCCGTATCCTAGATAGGAGATTTTAAGGTTCGCGCCCCGGTTCACATTGAGTGAGAAATTACCGTTGTAGTCGGTGATGGTGCCATTACCCGGAGTCCCCACCTCAATGATGTTTGCTCCGATAATCGGTACTCCATTGGTGTCAAGTACTTTACCTTTTGTTGTCACTTTGTTTTGCTGTGCTTGATTTGCCTGCTGATTGGCATTCTCCTTTACGGTTAAAGCAATGATGTTGTTCTCGCTGATCCTGTATGCAATATTTGCATCCGATAGCAGCTGTTGCATAGCCGTATCAATCGTGGCGTTTGTGAGCTTCAGGGTGCTGTTCTTTTCTAATCCAGGGAGTGATTCGTTGTAAAAAAACTTGTAGTTACTCACTCTCTCAATCTCTTTCAGAGCCTCCCGCAAAGGTTTGTTTTGGATATTCACGGTAATCTGTGCAAAAGTTTGCGTTGTAACAAGCATTAAAAGCAAGATCATGATAAGTTTTGCTTTTGAGCATCTCTTCAAAAAATGTTTTTGCCTCATACATTTAATTTTTTTAAGGGTTTAGTCAGGTCTACAGAATAAGAAATCGGATTGGTTCTTTCCCGGTTTATTATTCAGGCTGTTAATAAGAGTACAAAGAAGTGAATGAAAACCACTAATTCGTCCCTGTTAATTAACAATGTTAAAAAAATAAGACCCTAATAGATGCAGTTGTGTTTTTGCGTAGTGGCTTTACTATTCCTTGTAATATAGTTCGATGACTGTTCCGTTCATTTCATACTGCATGGAGGATGTCAGTGAGAGAATGTCGAGTGCGTTGCGAATACTGCTATTGCCCAATGTTCCGGAAAATCGCATGGATCGCAACCTTTCTGATGTGAACCGGATTTCCACATTGAAAACACGGGAGAGTGTGTGGGCGATCTCATCAAATGAACTGTTCTCGAAATAAAGATTCCCATCCTTCCACTGTACAAAATCAACGGCAAAAACCTTGTCTGTTGAGAATGTATGGACCGTTTTATCGATGATTGCACGTTGGTTTTCAGTGAGTATTCGATTTTGTCCCTGTGAATTTACTTTAATTTTTCCTTCTAGCAGGACAGTTGAGATGTTTTTTTCCTCGGGGTATGCACGTACATTAAAAGCGGTGCCGAGAGCCTCGATATCCATATCGCTGGTATGTACAATAAAAGGACGTTTTGGATCTTTGGCTACTTCAAAATAGGCTTCCCCTTCCAAAAATACCTTTCGTTCCTTCTGGTTGAAAGAGTTGTCGTAGGTAAGTGACGAGCCGGAATTAATCCAGACAAGGCTTCCATCGGCAAGGGTAATATTGGCTTTCTCTCCTTTGGGAGCTTGAATGGTCACATTGTGTCCGGATAGAGGGTCAGAAGTGAGGAAGTAGACCAGTAGCGCAGATATCAGGGGAAGTACAATCATGGCGGCCCATTGCATGGCTCTGCGGAAGGAGATCGTTGTGAAAAGTCGTTTTTTATCTTGTGCTTTTCCTGAACGAATATGTTCGTACATGCGTTGTTCCGTTTCTTTATCCAGTTTCTGATCGCTATTTTCAATCTGATTTTCCAGAAAGAGATCGATATCATTATCATGGTGAAGCATGCTGAGAAGAAGCTGTTCCTCTTCCGCAGAAGCCTCATTGCGTATATACTTTTCGAATAAGAGGATGTATTTCTTTTTTTCCATTGTTTTTTTTTCGGACGTATAAATGATACAATTAACGAGCCAATTATCCTTAATGCGATCGCCAATATTATTTTAAATTAACAGGAGAAGGCTTATAATAAATAGCTTATCGTAGTTTTTTTCCAACTCCTTACGCATAAACCGGGTCGCAAGGGAGAGTTGGGTCTCCACCGTACTGACAGAAATATGCATGATTTCAGCAATTTGTTTGGTCGATAAATCATCTTTACGGCTTAAGATAAAAATTTTTTTCCGTGACGGAGGCAATTGTTCAATAAGCTCATCGACAAAATCCGCAAGCCATTTACGGTCAATCTCTTTTTCTGTTGTCGTATCGAAAGAGGCCTGTTCCCCTAATATAAACTCTTGGTAGAGATACTCTATCGTCTGTCGTTGATGTTTGTTCAGCAACATGTTTTTTGCAATGACAGAAAGATAGGAATGAACCGATTTTTCTGGATCTATCTGTTCACGTACTTCCCACAGCTTTATGAAGGTCGATTGAACAATTTCCTCCGACATGTAATGGTTGCCGTGCGACAGGGTCATAACGAAGTTATAGAGCCTTCCGACGTAACGTTTGTATATTACCTCGAAAGCTTTATCCGAGCCTTTCCTTAATGCGATAAGTTCGTTTACTTCATCATGCATCTTTGCTAAAGATTATTGGTCAAATTCATATCCCCATGTTTTACCCTTTTGTGTAGCAGGTACGCCGCGTGTCATCCACACTGGTGCAGGGTCTCCCTTGAGGTAGTGATCGAAGAACTGCTGCAGGCGGATGGAGAGATCTTTGCTGTTGCGGCGATGCACCAGGTTGTGTGCTTCATCGTTGTATTGTAACAACCAGGTTGGCTTACCCAGTCGTCGCAGGGTCATAAAGAGCTCGATACCCTGATACCAGGGAACAGCTCCGTCCTTGTCGTTGTGCATAATCAACAGTGGCGTTTCCACCTTGTTGGCAAAGAAAAGCGGAGAATTCTCAATATAGAGTTGCAAAGAATCGTTCAATGTGGATCCGATGCGTGATTGGGTCTGTTCGTACTGAAATTGGCGGCTCATGCCCGATTCCCACCGGATACCACCGTAAGCGCTGGTCATGTTCGATACCGGTGCTCCGGCGCCTGCCGCCTTAAACATGTTGGTCTGCGTGACCAGGTAAGCTACCTGATAGCCGCCCCAGCTTTGCCCCTGTATGGCCATGTTCTCTTTGTCCACCCAGTCGTTTTTCGCAAGTGCTTCCGCCCCGGCAACGACCGCATTGTAAGCATCCTTGCCCGGATGTCCCACTGTATAGTGGATGTCGGGGGTGAAAACAAGGTATCCCCGGCTTACAAAGAAGGGTATGTTAATGACAGAACGGCTGGGTGCCGGTGTGAACCAGCGGTAAAGGTCGTCTGAATGTTTCTCGTAAAAATAGATCATCACCGGATATTTTTTTGCCGGATCAAAATCCTCCGGCTTGTAGAGGATGCCCTGCAGGGGTATGCCGGCAAAAGAGGTCCAGGCGAAAAGTTCTGCTGTTCCCCAGTTGTAGCCATGCATCTGTGGGTTGATGTCAGTAAGTTTCTCTGTTGTTTTCCAGAAATCGCGTGTCACATAGAGATTGGGAGAGGTGTGAAAATTGCTTTTTTGATACACAATCAGGTCGTTCTCTTTTGCTTTTCCCAATCCGGAAAAAGAGAATTTTTCCACTATTCTTTTCTTGAGTGGATTGCGGCCTTTCTGTGACAGGGTGTAGTAACCTCTTTCCTTGCTTACCTGGTTGAATGCGGAAAGGAGCAGCATGTCATCCGCTTCAATGAATCTTTTCTCCGGGTCTGTCTTCACGTACCGGAATGTGATGGAGTCGGTTCTTCCTGCATGGAGCGTGATATTTTCCGGCTTTTTGGTTCCGGCAGGATCTATTTTCCAGATATCAAACGCATCGTTGATCAGGACGTATGCATCATGCTCACCCCAGGCTGCTATGCCGTAGGAGCCAACCGGAGAGGGGGTGTCGTGCAACTCGTCCCAGAAGTTTACGGGTAGGTCTTTGGTAAGGTTGCGCAATGAATGCTCCCGGTTATCATAAACAAACCAATGTTTTTGCTCCGCATCCCACCAGTAGGTATAGTTCCCCTGAGGTGAAAGGTAGGGTCTGCCGGGCAAGGGTCGGGCCAGTTCATATAGGCTGTCTGTCAACAGATCTTTTATCCATACATCCTGTTTTGAGGAGACATCCCACTGACTCTCCAGTTGATAGGGCTTGTCGCTCCACAGGAGTGCATAACGGCCGTTTCCTTCATCGGCTATCGATACGTAGGGCATCTCCTCATTGGCCAGAGGGATGAACCGGTTGCGGCGACCGGGATAAACCAAACCGGTATAAGTGCGGCTTTGTTCTCTTTTCAATTCAATCTGCTGCTGCGGTGGCGTAAGCGGTTCCTGCCAGTGCCAGATATCGAGTCTGGCCATTTCAAAATCGACGATGGTGGTATCTTTCGCTGCCTGTGCGGGCGCGGCTCCCACAAGAATCCGTTTGCTGTCGCGGCTGAAAGAGGGTGAGGCATGTTCATTAAAGATCCAGTTCTCCGGCAATCCCGATGCATTCCTGTTGGCAAGAATCACGGCCGAATCGGCACCGGAAAAATAATAGCGCAGGTCGTATACCTTCTGCGATACATTTGAAGTGTCGGCTGTAGCCAGAAAAACCAACTGATTCCCAGGCTCATCAAAAGCGAGCGACTTGTATGTTATTTTTTCATTCGAGATGGTCTTTCGTGTGTTGTCTTTCAGATCAATAAACAGTACACTAGGCTGGTCCACAGAATCTTTCTTTTCAGGCTGTATGGCCACAGCGAAACTGTTGCCAAATTTATTGAAAAGATGTTCTTTGACATTTCTGAAACTGTCCTCACGCTGGGTCAGCAGGTTTCGCAACAAGACAATCTCTTTTTGTTTGTTGTTTTTTTTGTTGGTTGTATCTTTTGGCAGGGTAAGGGTGTAGGCCACATGGAAATCCGGTTCTTGTGCAGTTTTATATGATTTTACTCCCGGAATCTTTTGTATTGCAAATGTCCGGTTGTCAATAATCAACAGGGAGTCCTGGGGCATCTCATCTGCTTTCTTCTTGTCGATCATTGCTTGCCGCCGCGCAGCATAGGGTGCTTTGATGATGCCCACTGTCCATCTGCCGTTGGAGAAGAGTTTGTAATTTTTCACCCGTTCCACGGTGAGCATACGCTCATGGCGGGTATCTTTTATGTACAGCGTGGTATCGCCCTCTTGCGGAGAGATAAGTACGCCCACCATGCTACCGTCCTCACTGACTGTGGCATTAGACAAGCTCTTCCAGTGATCGTATACTGTGTGATCGAGTGGTTGCTTCTGGGCACGGATGCTGAATGAGATAAAAAAGATGAAAAAAGCGAAAAATAATGATTTGTACATAGTTAACGGAATTGTCGATACAGATTTTTTTTGTAAATTAAGCTGTGTATGGGATTTGTAAACAAAAATACAATTTTTTCACAAACGAACCATCCAAATGGTTTGCTTTTTGAACCTTACCCTTTTACAATTGTTCTTAATCGGGAAAGAAACATCAATATGATAACAAATAATAAATACGATATACGACTGAAGGGAGGGAACCTGCCACAGCCGGACGCTATAGAAAAAATCGGAGGCATCGCCTCCGTTTGGTACGATAACAAGGGTGAAAGCCTCTCCCTCACCATCGACGAGAAGCATGCAGATGATGCCGCTGAGATCTTGCAGGAAGTTGTTTCACTCATTCGCCAGTCGGGAGGTCATGTGATCACGGAGAAGATTACCCAGCCGGTACTCAACATGACCTGTGCCGCCTGTGCTTCCAGCTCACAGAATATTCTTTCCTATGTTCCAGGCGTGGTCAGTGCCTCGGTCAACTACGGCAACGGAAAAGGAAATATAGAATTTATACCAGGAATTGTTTCGCCGGCCGACATGAAGAACTCTTTACAGGAGATCGGATACGACCTGCTTCTCGATGAGGAGGAATCCTCGTTTGCACAGGTGGAGGAAATAGAGAAGGAGAATTACAAAAAACTGCGTTGGCATACCCTCTGGTCCATTCTGCTTGCCATTCCCCTGGTGATCGTCGGCATGGTTTTTATGGATGCCCCTTATGCCAATGCGATCATGTTGATTTTGGCAACCCCCATTCTGTTTGTTTTCGGCAAGCGCTTCTTTGTCGGTGCCTGGAAGCAGGCCCGGCACCGTGCCGCCAATATGGATACGTTGGTGGCGCTGAGTACGGGCATTGCCTATCTGTTCAGCCTCTTCAATATGTTTTATCCCCAGTTCTGGGAGAGCAGAGGCCTGGAGGCCCATGTTTACTTTGAGGCTGCCGGGGTGATCATCGCCTTTATTTTGCTTGGAAAGATGCTTGAGGCACGGGCCAAAGGAAATACGTCCGATGCCATTAAAAAGCTGATGGGTCTGCAACCCTCCACCGTGGTGGTGTTCCGTGACGAAAAGCCGGTAGAGATACCCATCGCGGAGGTGATGATCCACGATATCGTGCTGGTAAAACCCGGTGATAAGATTGCGGTGGATGGCGAAGTGACCGAAGGCAGCTCCTTCGTGGATGAGAGCATGATCTCGGGAGAACCCATTCACGTGGAGAAGAAACCGGGAGAGAAGGTGTTTGCCGGTACCATCAATCAGAAAGGAAGCTTCCGCTTCCAGGCGCAGAAGGTGGGAAAGGATACACTCCTTGCGCAGATCATCAAAACGGTGGATGAGGCACAGGGTAGTAAAGCCCCGGTACAGGGGCTTGTGGACAAGATTGCCGGAATCTTTGTGCCGGTGGTCATTGGCATTGCGCTGCTCAGCTTTGTGATTTGGATCCTCTTTGGCGGTGAAACCGGTTTAGTATACGGATTGATGGCCATGGTGACGGTCCTGGTCATTGCCTGTCCCTGCGCACTCGGACTGGCTACGCCCACCGCCATCATGGTGGGAATAGGCAAAGGCGCTGAAGAGGGTATCCTGATCAAGGATGCGGAGAGCCTTGAGGCAGCAAAGGACATCGATGTGGTGGTACTCGATAAAACGGGAACAATCACCGAAGGGAAACCGGTGGTGAGCAACATGGTCTGGTCGCTCGATGCCACACCGCTTCACCGCGATATTCTCTACAGCATTGAATACCGGTCGGAGCATCCCCTGGCAGATGCGATCACCGACGCGTTGAAAAATCACAGTACGCTGCTCGATGAGGTGACCGTGCAGCAGGTGAGCGGAAAAGGTATCGAAGGGATCCATGAGGGCAAGCGTTATTACGTGGGGAATCTCGACTATCTGGCTACAAAAAATGTGGTCGTTCCTGCCGACCTGCAACAGCAGGTCTACCTTGAATTGGATGCAGCACATACGGTTTCGGTGTTTGCCGATGAGCGGATTGCACTGGGAGTGTTGGGTATTACCGACAAAATGAAGCCTACCTCCAAGGCAGCCATCAATCAGTTGCGCAACATGGGCATCGATGTCGCCATCTACACCGGAGATCACGAGAAGGTGGCTGCGGCACTGGCCGGTGAGCTGGGTATCTCCCACTTCAAAGGAGGAGTATTGCCAGAGGAGAAGGCAGAACTCGTGAAGGCGTTGCAGCAAAAAGGGAAGAAGGTGGCGATGGTGGGCGATGGCATCAACGACAGTGGTGCCCTGGCTCAGGCCGATGTGAGCATTGCCATGGGGGCGGGGAGTGATATTGCCATGGATGTGGCCAAGATGACCATCATCTCGTCCGACCTGAATAAAATTTCCAAGGCAATCCACCTGTCCCAATTTACCGTACGGACGATCCGTCAGAATCTCTTCTGGGCATTTATTTACAATGTGATCGGTATTCCCATTGCCGCAGGACTGCTGTTTCCCATCACCGGATTCCTGCTCAACCCCATGATCGCCGGAGCTGCCATGGCGCTCAGTTCTGTGAGTGTGGTGACCAACAGTCTGCGGTTGAAGGGTAAAAAGATATGACAAACTCCCTTTCCGGGAAAACCTGCCGCAAGGGGAAAACCTGCCTGCCTAAAAGACCCCACCTGCCGGGTGGTGGTCCAATATGGGAATCCGCAGGACTTGCTCTACATATTGAAAATAATAGAACAGTTTGTGATTCAGTTCAAAACCATAATCCTCATCCGGTTCATATCCCACAATAGTCTGGAAGAACGACCTTCTTCCGGGCTGTGTGGCCAAATAATTCCAGGCCGATACATATTGTTGGTTCCATCCTTCGTAGTACTGCTGTGAACGATACCTCGACGGTGTGTTTTGAAGCATATACCACGTTTCGAAACCCGGCTCTATCACAATCAGTTCATATTCCAGAGAATCTTCCTGTGAGACCTCGTTCCTGTTCGGTTCAATCTTTACCATCCCTTTGGGGCCTGAGCAGGCAATCATGAATGATGCAGCTGCCAATAAAAATAATAACTTTTTCATTGGATTATTTATTTCAATTATAACAGCTGAGTCAAACTTTAGTTAGCTGGCCTTTCGGGTATTGCTGTGCTATTTTTTCATGAAGGTTTCGTAGCTTGAAATCAGTAAACCAACTACTTCGGAGTAGTTCTCTCGTCCCGAGCTGACTTTGTTTGTTTTCAGATAAGCATCGTAGGCCCGGTCCTGCATGTCGGAGAGCGACATGTTCCTTACGGCCAGCCAGTGTTCCCTGTTTCTTCTCAAATCAGCAATTATTTCCGGTCGTATCGCCGATGTCAACGAATCCACCTCATCCGGCAGAAATTCAGCCGCATCGTTCACCAGATAGAGAAGTGTTGAGAGATAAGCGCTGTAGCGGATTCGTTCATCTTCGCTTCCCAAGCAAACAATAAAAGCATACAGGTTGGCTTCCGACTCGTGCGCAATGCCGAACTGATGGGCCATTTCATGCGCCAATGTGAAAGGGTATGTGCTATTCAGAGTGTAGTTATTCACGTGAATTTCATTGAAAAAAGGTCCGAAATATCCGGAGATACCCATTTTCGAATAGATCGATTCAAACAGCATGGGCTTTGCTCTTCTTTTGCCATTGGGGTAGTAGATACCCATCTTCCCATGTAATGCGTGATATGATTGCTCAAGCTCCTGCCTGACACGCGCTCTGTCCATCACATCAATATCCACATACGCTTTGTTGGCATCTGCAATAAAACGGACGACGAATTTTTTGAGGTTTTCCGCATCAAATGGGGTTTCTTTCACGTCGCTCTTCGCATAAAAATCTTCCCTGAAGTAAGAGATGCCCCATGCGAAATAAAACCAGGCAACCAGCATCGTCACAAAACAAATGAGCGAATAGACAAACTTTTTAAAACTTGTCTTCCTGAAGATTAAAAATAGAGTCAGCACGATCAGATAAAGCGTTGCTGCCAAGATAAACAGGTCGTACATTGAAAAGGGAAAAAGACCCGAAAGCGTGGACAGGATAATTGCTACCGCAGGGTAAATGTGCTGCATGTACCATTCGGAGAGAGCTGCACTGCGACTGAAAATAATAATCACCCCAAAAAGTATCGCTGTGATAATCAGCAGAGGTGCGAATTTTTGTCTGTTTTGTTTCTTTGCCATTCCCAAAAATAATGCATTTATTGCGAATCTTTTCTCTTCTGCTCCCAACAGGGCATTTTTTTTGTCCGGTGATTTTCGGCATCTTGGTCGGATCTTCTCCTAATATGCTCCTAATATGCTCCTAATCTCGTCCAAATATGCTCCAAATAAATTAGGTGTTATGTTGGTTTAAAAATGGTTTTATTTAAGTTTCGCATGGTATGTATACAGCTAAATTCTCGACTGACAATGTTTTGT
>CAZRRC010000011.1:0-24642 GCA_964602395.1 uncultured Proteiniphilum sp.
ATTTTAATAGTATTTTTGAACATCTGGTAAAAACTGAACTGTTGAAAGTGTACAACAAAGTATTTTCTAATGGGGGAGAGGGGCAAAAGTATTTTCCTGTAAGAGAGTTCAATGATAAATTATTTGAAGAGGCTGAACTGGAAATACTGCAAAGTATTAATGACAAATTCAAAGATTTCTCTACCCAGGAAATGATTGATTTAAGCCACGAGGAGATTGGTTGGCAGCAGAATTCCGACAATCCGCATCGTCCGATTGATTATTTGTATGCATTTGAGTTAAAGAATTAGTATTCAAATGGATTTGCCTTTTCTTGGAAATAAAGATTTGCTGAAATTGCCAAAAACAGCCTTTTTGAGCAGTAGAGAAATCTCTCCGGCAGCCATACTGAGATGTTATGACTGGGCTACAGAGGAAAGGGATAAAGGTACGTGCGTGATCAGCGGATTCCATTCTCCACTGGAGAAAGACGTCTTAAATTTTTTACTTAAAGGAAAGCAGCCCTTCATATTGGTTATTGGAAGGGCGCTTTACAAACAAATTCCCGATCTTTTACAAAATCCTTTAAAAGAGAATCGACTTCTACTTATTTCACCTGTTTCGCAGACCATAATGCGTCAATCCCGACAAAGTTGTTTTACGCGAAACAATTTTATCGTTGAGATAGCAGATAAAGTTGTCTTCGGATCTTTAGATGAAAAAGGTAGTCTATATCACTTATATCTCGAGGCCAAAGCAAAAGGTAAATCAGTAGAGATAATCAGTTGAAACAGGAATAATCATGGTGCCTATTAACATGCTTAATTCTCATTCAAGAATTTTGTTTCAAACGAAACAATTTCCAAGAAAAATACTAGGTTGAAATATTCAATAAAAAAGGGAAAAAATGGGGTTTGAAGATTAATGTATGACCCAAAAGAAAAAAACAGTTACAGATGTTTCGCTGTAACTGTTTTTATTCAGTCTGTAGCGAGAGGGGGGCATGATCCCCCGACCTCATGATTATGAATCATGCGCTCTAACCAACTGAGCTATCTCGCCATTAAATATTGTACACTTTTCGTTGGTATTGCTGACTTCATGATGATGAATCATGTGATCTATCCAACAAGCGAAATTGGAAGTCTATTCCCAAATTCGAGGGGCAAAAGTAGTACATCTTTTTGAATTTTGCAAAAAGAAAACCAAAAACATCGGCAAAAAAGAGAAAGAAAATTCACACAAAGGAAAACCTGATATTTTTGAAAGAAAACAGGGAATCTGTTGTACGAAGTAGAAATAGTCGCCATAAAATTGTAATTTTGCACGATAATTCAAGCGCCTAATGCGACTTACAAACTTAACAACGTGATCTATCCTGATAATTTCGAACAAAAAATAGAATTCAACAAAGTACGACAACTGATCTCCGACCGGTGTTTGAGCACACTGGGACGAGAGAAGGTGGAGGAGATGCAATTTTCTGATTCTTTCGATGAAATCCGTACGTTGCTGTTCCAAACCGAGGAATTTGTCCGCATCAGGGAGGAAGAGGATGCTTTTCCGGTCGATCATTTCTACGATCTGCGGCCAGTGCTGCGACGCGTGCGCATAGCGGGATCATGGATCGACCTGAGCGCCCTCTTTGAGCTGCGCCGTTCGCTGCAGACCATCAACGGCATTGTGTCGTTTCTGCGTCGCGACGAAGAGAAAACACCGCGTTATCCGTACCTGCTGGCGCTCACCGGCAATGTGGTCACCTTTCCTGAGATCACTCGCAAGATAGACAGCATGCTGGATGGTTTCGGTCAGATGAAGGACAGTGCTTCCGCCCGCCTGTCGGAGATACGGCGTGAACTTACCTCCACGGCAAATGGTATTTCGAAGAGCCTCCAGAGCATCCTGCGCAAGGCACAGGCGGAAGGTTACGTGGACAAGGATGTAGCGCCCAGCATGCGCGACGGGCGTCTGGTGATTCCGGTGAATCCTTCCTTCAAACGAAAGATCAAAGGAATCGTGCACGACGAGTCGGCATCGGGCAAGACTGTCTTTATTGAGCCTTCGGAAGTGGTGGAGGCAAACAACCGCATCCGTGAACTGGAAAGTGATGAAAGAAGAGAGATCATCCGTATCCTGGTCGATTTTACCGATTACCTTCGTCCTTTTTTACCCGATCTGCTGGAATCGTATGAGTTTCTGGCGTGGATCGATTTCATTCAGGCCAAGGCTGCTTTCGCACAGCAGATAGGGGGTATCAGGCCGCCGCTGCAGGATGCGCAATTGATCGATTGGGTGGAGGCGGTGCATCCGCTGCTCTACCTCTCTCTGAAGAAGCATAACCGAAAAATTGTTCCCCTCGACATTGCGTTGGAGAAGCAAAACAGGATACTGGTGATTTCGGGCCCCAATGCGGGTGGCAAGTCAGTCTGTCTGAAAACGGTTGGCCTTCTTCAGTACATGGTGCAGTGTGGGTTGTTGATTCCATTGAAGGAGAATTCCAAGGTGGGTATCTTTTCCGATATCTTCATCGATATTGGTGATGAGCAATCCATTGAGAATGATCTTTCCACCTACAGTTCGCACCTGATGAACATGAAGTTTTTCGAAAGGAAGTGCCATGCGAAATCGTTGCTGCTGATCGATGAGTTTGGGAGCGGCACCGAGCCGCAGATAGGTGCCGCCATTGCAGAGGCACTGCTAGACCGCTTTAACAAGCAACAATCGTTTGGCGTGATCACCACTCATTACCAGAATCTGAAACATTTTGCCAACGAACATGAGGGGGTGGTCAATGGCGCCATGCTGTATGACCGGCATGAGATGCAGCCGCTCTTCCGTCTCTCCATTGGCAACCCGGGAAGCTCCTTCGCTGTGGAGATAGCCCGCAAGATAGGTCTTCCGGAGGAGGTGATAGCACATGCCTCGGAGATCGTGGGGAGCGAATACATCAACATGGACAAATACCTGCAGGATATTGCGCGAGACCGTCGCTACTGGGAACGCAAGCGTGATGAGATACGACGCGAACGCAACCGGCTTGAGGAGGTCTCCACGAAATATGAATTGGGATTGGAGGAAATCAACAAACAGAAAAAGGAGATCCTTACCCAAGCTCGCCAACAGGCAGAGCAGATGCTGGCCGAAAGCAATGCACGCATTGAAAATACCATTCGTGAGATCAGAGAGGCAAAAGCCGATAAGGACAAAACCAAACAAATCAGGGAGTCGCTGAACCAATTCAAAGAAAAGGTGTCGGCTTCCGAAGTCGATGAACAGGAGCCGATTAGCCAAAAGAAAGCCCACAAAAAGAAAAAGACGCAGGCGGCAGCACCCAAGGTAACCAACGAACAACCCGCTGCAGGAGATGCCGTACGAATCAAAGGGCAGACTTCGGTGGGAGTGGTGATGGAGGTTACCGGCAAGAAAGCCACAGTCGCTTTTGGGATGATCAAAACCTCGGTGAGTCTCGACAATTTGGAACGGGTGAGCAACAACCAGCTAAAAAAAGAGAAAAAAGCTTCCAACACCCGCGACCTGCTGCATGAGCGGAAACTGAATTTCAGGCAGGATATCGATGTGCGGGGCATGCGGGGCGACGAGGCTTTGCAGGCAGTCATCTATTTTATCGATGATGCCATTCAGCTGGGTGTATCCAGGGTGCGCATTTTGCACGGTACAGGTACCGGCGCTTTACGCCAGATCATTCGGGAGTATCTGGGCACGGTGAATGGAGTGGCTCACTTTCAAGATGAACATGTACAATTCGGTGGTGCGGGAATAACCGTGATTGATTTGGAATAGGTTCTCTTTGTGCGAATAATCAATTTTTTTTTTATCTTTGTACGCGATATTAAAATTGTATCAAAATTAACATAAAACCCATACTGATGGTAAAGTTTTCAAAACCCTTTTGGGTAGCCAACTTTGTTGAACTTCTGGAACGGTTGGCATACTATGCTGTCTTTATAGTCATAACCCTTTATTTGTCCAATGTTTGGGGCTTCTCCGATATTGAAGCTGGGGTAATAGCCGGATTGTTTTCGGCTTCTCTTTACCTGCTACCCCTGTTTGCAGGTGCTTATGCCGATAAGATAGGCTTCCGATCGGCCATCATGATTGCTTTTGCGCTGCTGACTGTCGGCTATTTCGGATTGGGTGTCCTGCCCACAATGCTCGAAAGCGCAGGACTGGTAGATTATAGCATGACCACCACATATACGGGATTAAATGAGAGTTACCTCCGCTGGTCCATTGTGGCACCCCTCATATTGGTTGTCATAGGCGGCGCCTTCATCAAGTCGGTCATCTCTGGTACTGTCGCACGCGAGACCACACCCGAAAACAGGGCGCGTGGCTATTCCATCTTTTACATGATGGTTAATATTGGTGCTTTCACCGGCAAAACGGTGGTCGACCCCCTGCGTAGAAGCATGGGAGACCAGGGACTTGTGTATCTGAATTATTTCTCGGCGGCGATGACGCTTCTGGCGCTGATAGCAGTATATTTTTTTTATAAATCGGTAAAGACGGAGGGCAAAGGAAAAAGCTTCGCCGAAATAGGCCGGTCGCTAGTGAAAGTGGTGCTCAATGTGCGGCTGATGCTGCTCATTCTCATTGTGAGCGGATTCTGGGTTATTCAAAGCCAGATGTATGCTACCATGCCCAAGTTTGTGATCAGACTGATCGGGGAGAGCGCTTCCCCGGGCTGGTATGCAAATGTGAACCCGCTCGTGGTATTTATATGTGTGAATTTTGTGACTTCCCTCATGAAGAAACGCAGTGCCATCACCTCCATGATGGTCGGGATGTTCATTATTCCTGTTTCGGCGCTGGTCATGTCACTGGGCACCCAAATTGGTGGAGACCACATTTTGGGTTTGCATCCGGTCGCATTCATGATGATCATCGGTATAGCTTTTCAGGCTATTGCCGAGTGTTTTATCTCACCCCGTTACCTGGAATACTTCTCCCTGCAGGCACCCAAAGGAGAGGAGGGGTTATACTTGGGTTTCAGCCATCTGCATTCCTTCTTTTCCTACCTGTTTGCCTTTGGTCTCTCGGGATTTCTGTTGGATAAATATTTGCCGGACCCACGACTTTTCACCAACGAAGCTGGTGTGATGGACAGCGTTGCATACGCTGCTGCTACACAAAATGCACACCATATCTGGTATGTCTTTGTGGCTATCGGAGCCATATCTGCTGTTGCCCTCTTCATTTACAGTCGGGTAACGAACAGGATGGATCGCGAGGCCAAAAAATAATCATAAAACAAGTAAATCGTATATAATATGAGATTAGATCTGAGTTCTCACATCACACTCGAACGGGTTCCCAGGAAGTATTACCTTCCCGAGAATGATTTTGAAGAGTACAATCTCTCACGTTTTGAGAAATTGCCCGTTGCCATCTACGAAGAATCCAAAAAGGCAGCGAGAAAAGTGGCCCACGATATTGTGGAAGAGATGTTGCAGAAGCAACAAAATGGAGCACTGTTTGTACTGGGTATCAGCGGAGGTGCTTCTCCGATACCGGTGTACGAAGAGCTGGTCAGAATGCACAAAAATGAGCAGGTAAGTTTTAAGAATCTGGTAATTTTTAATACCTACGAGTTTTACCCTGCACTTGATTTCTCTTTCAGTAACTTGCAAATGCTGAAAGAGGTGTTTCTGAATCAAATTGACATAGACCCTGCCAATATATTTTCACCCGATGCCACCATTGAGAAAGATTTGATTGCCGAAAACTGTGAAGCATTTGAACGCGATCTCAATAAATTGGGTGGTCTCGATTATTTGTTACTCGGTCTGGGCAGCAAGGGAAATGTAGGGTTTAATATGCCCGGTAGCGGCCTCCACTCACAAACAAGGCTGGTGATGCTCGATGGCGACTCACGCAAAGATATCGCCCGCAACTTTGGATCTCTCGACAAGGTACCGGTGAGTGCGATCACCATGGGTCTTTCTGATATGATGGGCGCCAAAAAAATTGCACTGGTAGCCTGGAGTGAACAAAAAGCGGAGAGCATTCGGGATATCGTGGAAGGTACGGTGACAGACCTGATTCCCGGTTCTATTTTACAGACTCACCCCGAAACCAAGGTCTTTGTAGATTTAGCAGCAGCATCTGAACTTACACGCATCAGCCGCCCGTGGCTCGTCACCAATTGTGAGTGGACCAGCAAGTTGATCCGCCGCGCTATTGTGTGGCTCTGTGGTGTAGTGGATAAGCCTATTTTGAAGCTGACCAACAAGGATTACAACGATAATGGACTGAGTGAGTTAATTACACTGTTTGGATCGGCCTACAATGTAAACATAAAAATTTTCAACGACCTTCAGCACACCATTACTGGCTGGCCGGGAGGAAAACCCGATGCCGATGACACCTACCGCCCAGAGCGAGCAAAGCCCTATCCCAAACGTGTGATTATCTTCAGCCCGCATCCCGATGATGATGTCATTTCCATGGGGGGGACCTTTCAGCGCTTGGTGAACCAGGGTCACGAGGTACATGTGGCCTACCAGACTTCAGGAAACATTGCCGTGGGTGATGAGGAGGTGATCCGCTATATCTCCGTGCTAAACAGCATGCGCAAGAAGTTCAATCCTGAAAATACCGGTCTGTTGGAAAAATATGAGCATATACGTCAATATCTCATGCATGAAAAAACAAAGGAAGATGTTGACACGCCCGATATTCTCTTCATAAAGGGTAGAATACGCCGCGAGGAGGCTCGCTCGGCTGACAGGTATGTAGGGCTCTCCGAGGAGAACGTACATTTTCTGGATCTCCCATTTTACGAGACAGGTAAGGTGAAGAAAAATCCGATCTCCGAGAAGGACGTGACCATCGTCAAAGAGTTTATTGAAACCATCAAACCTCACCAAATCTATGTCGCCGGCGACCTGGCAGATCCACATGGGACACACAAGGTTTGTCTCGACGCTATCCTGGCTTCTTTAGACACCCTCAAGGAGGAAGAGTGGTTCAATGACTGCCGTGTCTGGATGTATCGGGGTGCATGGATGGAGTGGGAGATAGACCATATTGAGATGGCTGTACCGCTCTCACCCGAGGAACTGCGTCAGAAACGGAATGCTATTCTGAGACATCAGTCCCAAATGGAGAGCGCTCCTTTCCTTGGTGATGACGAACGGTTATTCTGGCAACGTTCTGAAGAACGCAACCGCGCTACGGCCGACATGTACTGGAAACTGGGGTTGGCCTCATACGAAGCCATTGAGGCTTTCGTGGAATACATACCGGTACAATAAGTCTAATTGTTGTCATTCATAAAGAGCTGCCTTCGGGCAGCTTTTTGTGTTTTTGTGAATTTATAGTAACACATCCAAAAAAATATTGTATATTGTGAGCCAGTTTTTAAATTATAGATGGCCAAAGAAAAATTCCATATCGAATTCCTTATGGGAAACGCAACCCTGAGTAGTTTGTGGCGCATGTTGAGCCAAATCGACGGTCTTTCTGAATGGTTTGCTGATGAGGTGTCAATGGATGAGACCGAGAGCATCTACACTTTCTTCTGGGGAAAGAGCCAAAATCAAGCTATTATTGTAAATCAAAAACCTCTTGCTAGCATCCGTTACCGATGGATTGATGAGGAGGAAGAGCATTGTTATTTCGAATTCTCTCTCCACAAACTGGACCTGTCGGGTGACATGACACTGGAAATAACCGACTTCGCAGAACCCGATGATAAAGGAGATTCCATTGCTTTGTGGGAATCACAGGTAGATGAGATGAAAAGAAGACTGGGTATCTGAGCCGGTCGCCTACTCACAATGCCGCTCCAATTAATCATCTTTACACTTTCGAAACCACGATTGTCCGTTTGATTTTATTATCTTTGTCCTCAAATTAAACGAGCCTTTTTTTGTTCAGAATCAATGAGGAATTTTTTTCACATAAAGCGGTTATATAGCTATATCCTGACCACTTTTATCCCGCTTTTTCTGATGACTTTTGCCATATGCTTGTTTCTTGTGCTGATGCAGTTCCTGTGGAAGTACGTGGAGGATATGGTGGGCAAAGGTCTTGGACTCGATGTGATTGGCGAGATGTTTTTTTACGCTGCCCTGAATCTCATCCCCATGGCCCTGCCACTGGCTATCCTACTGGCCTCGCTGATGGTCTTTGGGAATATGGGTGAGAATCTTGAGCTCCTTGCCATTAAATCGGCAGGCATTCCTTTGCTAAGGATCATGAAGCCTCTGATTGTCCTTGTCTTCCTCATCAGCGTAGGTGCCTTCTTCTTTCAGAATAACGCCATCCCCAAAATACAGACTAAGTTTTACTCCCTACTCATCTCCATACGACAGGCTTCACCCGAACTGGATGTGCCGGAGAGTGTTTTCTACAAAGAGATTGAAGGATACAACCTCTATGTGGAAAGGAAGGATCAAAAGACCGGAATGTTATATGATGTGCTTATTTATGACGTGGCGAGCGGATTCAACAACATGGCAGTGATTGTCTGTGATTCGGCAGAGATGAACTCAACCGAAGACAAGACGATGTTGATTTTTACCATGTACAGCGGACAACAATTTCAAAACTTCAAGCAGGGAACCGGATCTCGGAGCCAGGTAGACTTTGTTCCTTACGCCAGGGAGAACTTCGATGTGAAGACCATGATGATTCCCTACGATGCCAATTTCAACCGTATGGGAGAGGAGGTGATAGAGGGAAGCTCAACCAGCAACTATGTCTCCAAAAACCTCACAGAACTGGGTGTATCCATCGATTCCATGACAATGATCATGGATAGTGTGAACATACTAGACAGGAAGATGATGAAAAACTATTCTTATCTTACCTTTCGCAACAGCTATCCTGTGGAGAAGAAAGATTCACTCATTGCTGCAGCCATTCCTGCTGATGTGATTATTCCCCAGCCCGATACACTGTTGCAATCGAAAGAACTACAAGAGCAGTCTGAAATACTGCAAAGTGCTTTTTCGAAAGCTGACAACAACGGCAACGAATTCCTTTTCAGGTCTCTCAATAAAACAACCACACAAAAGACCATCAACCGCCATTGGGTGGAATGGCACCGTAAGTTTACCATTCCTTTCACCTGCCTCATTTTCTTTTTCATTGGCGCCCCACTGGGGTCCATTGTTAGAAAGGGTGGTCTGGGTACGCCCATTGTAATCTCGGTGGTGCTCTTCATTATTTATTATATCGTCGACAATGTGGGCTATAAGATGACACGCGACGGGGTGTGGGAACATTGGTTCGGCATGTGGTTCAGTTCGTTTATTCTCTTGCCCATCGGGGTGTTTCTGACTTATAAAGCAATGAACGATTCGGTGATTATGAATGCCGATACGTATCGTGAGTTCTTTAGAAAATTGTTCTTTGTTCGGGATAAAAGAAAATATCCGCTGAAAAGCGTAATCATTGACCACCCCGACTATAGTGAGATCGTAAACTCGTTATCGGGCTTGTCGGAAGAAATTGAACGCTACCTTGCTACTTACAGCCGGGTATCATATAAAACATTTTGGAAAAAGAGCGGATACGAGAGGGAATTACACTCCATAAAAAGTTCCATGGAGATTATCCTCAGCCAACTCTCCAATTCACGGAGACTGGAGGAACTTACTCTCGCAGAAGCATTTCCGGTGCTTATTACCACCATACGACCTTTTAGAGCCAATTCCATCTTAGCAAAAATCAGCATGTACCTCTTTCCGGTGGGAATTGTACTGCGCCTCCTCTCGGTACCGTTTGAAACAAGAACAAAAAATGATCTGAAAGAGATACAGCGGCTGAGCAAAGAGATGATTGGAGTCATACAAAACGCACATGTAACTGGTCGCGTGATAACAGCATAAAATAAAACAGAATATGCAAAAAGAAATTATACTTGATACAATAGAAGAAGCCATAGAAGAGATACGCAAAGGCAATTTCATTATTGTGGTAGACGATGAGGACAGGGAAAATGAAGGTGACCTGATCATTGCCGCAGAGTGCATCACACCAGAGAAGATAAACTTTCTGGAAACACACGCACGGGGCCTTATTTGTGCTCCCATTACCAAGGAGCGTGCCGAGGAGCTGGAGCTGCCGATGATGGTGACCCACAACACTTCTATTCACGCCACCCCTTTTACCGTTTCCATCGATTTGCTGACACATGGTTGTACGACTGGTATTTCGGCATACGACAGAGCCCAGACCATTCTGGCACTTACACGTGAGGAAACAGCACCAGAGGACTTTGGTCGTCCGGGACATATCTTCCCGCTCCGTGCACAGTCGAAAGGAGTATTACGCCGGGCAGGTCACACCGAGGCCTCGATCGATTTTGCGCGACTCGCCGGATTGTATCCCGCAGGGGCTCTTGCGGAGATCAAGAATGAGGACGGCTCAATGGCCCGACTGCCAGAGTTGATGGAGATGGCAGCAAAATTCAATCTGAAGATAGTCTCTGTAGCCGATTTAATAAAATACAGACTCCAGACCGAGTCGCTCATAGAACGGGGCGAAGCGGTGCAGTTACCTACCGAATATGGTGAGTTCATGATGATTCCCTTTCTTCAGAAATCTACAGGGCAGGAGCATGTTGCGTTGATCAAAGGGGAGTGGCATGATGATGAGCCACTGCTTGTGAGGGTACACTCTTCTTGTATGACAGGTGATATTTTCGGCTCCATGCGTTGTGAGTGTGGGGAGCAACTTCATAAAGCATTGCAGCTGATTGAGAAAGAGGGTAAGGGAGTACTTGTTTATCTCAATCAGGAGGGACGTGGCATCGGTCTCATGGCCAAAGCCGCAGCATATAAGCTGCAGGAACAGGGCTTCGACACCGTGGATGCCAACCTGCATCTTGGTTATCAGGCCGATGAAAGAGATTATGGCGTGGGAGCGCAGATACTGCGAAGCCTGGATGTAAAGAAGATGCGATTGATGACTAATAATCCCAAGAAACGGATTGGTCTGGAATCATACGGCCTGGAAGTAGTGGAAAATGTACCACTGGAGGTCACACCCAACGCTTACAATCATTTTTATATGGAGACGAAAAAGAAGCGGATGGGCCATATGCTGAAAAATATCAAATAGCACCGGCAAAGATATCTTCAACAGAGTAATTTTATCGTGAAAGATTACGCAGAAATCCTTTATGCGTTGGTAGGATGTGGAGTGGGTTCCATGCTGGCATGGATAGTTGTGTCGCTCTACTGGAAATTGAAAACAGTCTCGAAAAGAGATTTTGAGACTGCTACGCAGGAGAATTACCGGTTGAACACCCAACTTGCGGTATCGAAAGAGAAAATATCCGATGTGGAGCAGGAGATCATACAGTATAAGGCTGATGTGAGAACCCTGACTGATGAATTGAATGAGGTTCATAGGCTGCTGGCGACGTTCACCGCAGAAAATAAAGCACTGACTGAGAAGCTGGGGCTGCAGAAAAATGAAATGGAAGCGATTCGCAAACAGTTCACCCTGGAGTTTGAACAAATCGCTTCGAAGATACTGGAGGATAAAACCGAAAAGTTTACCAGCCTCAATCGCGACAACCTGGATATGATACTCAGACCGCTGGGAGAGAATATCGATTTATTCAGGAAGAAAGTGGAAGAGGTTTATCTCACCGAAGCAAAGGAACGCTTTTCTTTGGGACGGGAAGTAAAGAACCTGCGGGAACTTAACGACCGCCTCAGCAATGAGGCCAACAACCTGACCCATGCGCTAAGGGGTGACTCCAAGATACAGGGGGACTGGGGGCAGATGATCCTGGAGAACATACTGGAACGATCGGGACTGACAAAGGGGAGGGAATATTTTGTGCAGGAGTATCTGAAAGATCCCGATGGCAACTATTATATGGGCGAGCATGGTTCCCGGATGCAGCCGGATGTGATCATTGCCTACCCCGACAACCGGAAGGTGATCATTGACTCAAAAGTATCGCTCACAGCATATACCAACTATATTGGCAGCGATGATCCACAAGAACAGAAAAAATTAATCAACGAACATTTGCGTTCTGTGCGCAAGCACATTGATGAACTGAGCCGTAAAAGTTATCAGGATTACGCTACTACGCTCGACTTCGTGATGATGTTCATTCCCAATGAACCGGCCTACATGCTGGCCCTGCGTCACGAGGAGAGTCTTTGGCAGTATGCCTATGACAAGAAAATTCTGCTGATAAGTCCGACGAACCTAATTGCTGCATTGAAATTAATTGTAGATTTGTGGAAGCGTGAATACCAAAACCGCAATGCACAGGAGATTGCAGAACGTGGTGCCGCACTTTACGACAAATTTGTTAATTTTGTGGAGTCGCTTATCGATATCGAGGTTCACCTCGACAGAGCCAAAAGGAGTTACGACAATGCTTACAAACAGTTGACGGCGGGTAGGGGAAACCTTATTGGGCAGACCGAAAAACTACGTGAACTGGGACTAAAATCAAAGAAATCTCTTCCCCAGTCACTGCGCAATGATCTGGAAGAAGAGAGTGAAGGTTAACAACTAATTACTGAAAATTTAGAAATTCCAACAACAAGAGTATGTACGGAAAAATGCAACAACACCTACAGGCTGAGTTGAAAGCCATAGAGGAAGCCGGCCTCTATAAAAATGAACGGATCATTGTCACACCACAACGTGCCGAGATAAAGGTACAATCGGGGCAGCAGGTACTCAACTTTTGTGCCAACAACTACCTCGGCCTTTCTGATCATCCACGGCTTGTTGCAGCAGCAAAGAATGCCCTCGACGAGCGCGGTTATGGTATGTCGTCGGTTCGCTTCATCTGCGGAACACAGGATTACCACAAGGAACTGGAGAAAACCATCAGTGATTTTTTCAATACTGACGATACCATTCTTTATGCTTCTTGCTTCGATGCCAATGGAGGGCTCTTTGAGCCTCTTTTTACCGAAGAAGACGCCATCATCTCCGATGCACTGAACCATGCCTCCATCATCGATGGCGTACGTCTCTGCAAGGCAAAACGTTACCGTTACGCCAACGCCGACATGGCCGAGCTGGAGGAAAAACTGAAGGAGGCACAGGAGCAACGCTTCCGAATCATTGTCACCGACGGTGTATTTTCGATGGATGGCAACGTGGCTCCACTCGATCAGATTTTGGTACTGGCTGAACAATATGATGCCCTGGTGATGGTGGACGAAAGTCACTCTGCCGGTGTGGTGGGCAAAACAGGGAAAGGGGTCTCCGAAAAGTTTGATGTCATGGGCAAGGTGGATATCATCACCGGCACGCTGGGTAAAGCCTTTGGCGGTGCCATTGGCGGCTTCACCACCGGACGCAAGGAAATCATTGAGATGTTGCGCCAGCGCTCGCGCCCCTATCTCTTCTCTAACTCCATTCCTCCCATGGTAGCTGCCTCAGGTGTGGAAGCTTTTCATATGCTGAAAGAGTCCAACCTCTTGCAGGACAAACTGCACGAGAACGTGGATTACTTCGTGGCAAAGATGAAAGAGGCCCAATTCGACATAAAGCCCACACAATCGGCCATCTGTGCTGTCATGCTCTACGATGCCAGGCTGTCGCAACAGTTTGCTTCCGGCCTGCTGGAAGAGGGTATCTATGTGACCGGATTTTACTATCCTGTGGTACCCAAAGAGCAGGCACGCATTCGAGTGCAGCTTTCAGCTGGTCATGAAAGGGCACATCTCGATAAAGCAATTGCTGCATTTATTAAAGTAGGAAAAAAATTAGGTATCATCTAACAACCAAAAAAGCTGTCGGCTGCTCCTTTCAGTTCTCAAAGCTGATAGCTGACAGCCGACCGCAGAAAGCTTAAAATTATGAAAGCACTGGTGAAGCTACGCCCCGAGAAGGGCATCTGGATGGAAGAGGTCCCCATTCCTTCCATTGGTGTGAATGATGTATTGATCAAAATAAAGAAAACCGCTATCTGTGGAACCGATTTACACATATACAAGTGGGACGATTGGTCGCAGAAAACTATCAAGACGCCCATGACCATTGGACATGAGTACGTGGGTGAGGTGGTAGATATGGGTAGTGGCGTGGAGAACCTGCGGGTAGGGGATCGCGTGACGGGAGAGGGTCATATTGCCTGCGGACACTGTCGCAACTGCCGACGCGGCAAGCTACACGTGTGTGAGAACACCATCGGTGTGGGGGTGAATCGTGACGGCGCCTTCGCAGAATACCTTTCACTTCCGGCTTCCAACGTGGTGAAGCTTGATCCCCGCATTCCCGATGAAATTGCATCCATCATGGATCCATTTGGCAATGCCACCCACACTGCACTCTCTTTTCCGCTAATTGCAGAAGATGTGCTAATCACAGGAGCAGGGCTGATAGGAAGCATGGCTACAGCTATTTGTCGTTTCGCGGGAGCCCGTTATATTGTTGTCAGCGATTTGAGTGAATACCGGTTGGACATTGCCCGTAAGATGGGAGCCACGCTCACTGTGAACCCTGCCAAAGGTGAGACCATTGCTCAGGCTGTGGAGAAACTGGGTATGAGAGGCTTCGATGTGGGACTTGAAATGTCTGGTTCACCAGCAGGTTTCCGTGAGATGATCGACAACATGTACAATGGTTCAAAAATATCGCTGCTGGGTATCCTACCCAATAATACAACAGTCGATTGGAATGAAATAATTTTTAAAGCCCTAACGCTCAAAGGTATATATGGTCGGGAAATGTGGGAGACCTGGTATCAGATGGAACAAATGCTGATCTCCGGTCTTGATCTGTCACCAGTCATCACCCATCGTTTCGGCATCGATGATTTTCAAAAGGGATTCGATGTGATGGAGAGTGGAATGTGTGGAAAAGTTATCTTAAGCTGGGACTGATATGAAGCAACTGATTATTCTTCGTCACGGAAAGGCTGAGCAGGATACCATGGCCAAAGACGATTACGACCGTCTCCTCACCGAGCGTGGCCGTAAAAATGCCGGAGACATGGGAGGCTACATCCTCAAGCGAGCGGGTGAGCCTGACCTCATCCTTTCCTCTTCCGCAAAAAGAGCACACGAGACGGCCATCCTTGCTGCAGAGCAGATAGGTTATCCCGTGGATGAGATTCAAACTGACCAAAACCTTTATTTTGCACCTTCACGGTGGATCGTGAAAGTACTTTCCAAACTGCCCGATGAGGTGGAGAGCTGCCTCTACGTGGGGCACAACCCGGGAGTTACCGACCTGATCAATGACATGGGAGTGAAAATAGATAACTTGCCCACCGCCTCAGCTGTTTGTTTTGAGTTTCATGTGGAAAGTTGGACCGATATCGCGATGGAACGTGCCAATTTTATGTGGCTGAAGTTGGCAAAGGAACTCTGATGGTTATTCCTCCTTGTCGATATTGCGCTTATATGAAGCGGAAAGGATGTGATAAGCTTTCGTGCGAAAAGCAAGAATCGACAACAACAACATAAAAGCACCCGCGACAACGAAAGTGAGGGCGATGCCGCGGGCTGCGCCCTCTCCCAGTAACCAGCCAAAGGCTTGTTTTCCGGCATCACTTTCTACATAGGGGATAATGATGGACTGTGCCAAAGGTCCGATGATAAAGATGGAAATGGGGGTGACGCCCGCCTCAACCGTTTGGGCAAATCCGAACACGCGACCCTGCTTGGGCTTTGGTACAACCGTTTGGATGATGGTCTGTTCACCTGCTTCCACGATCGGTGCGATAAGCATATATAGAAACATCCCTCCTACAAATAAAAGCGATCCTTCGCGCAGTGTGAAGAGCATACAGATCAGGCTGATGAAGATATAACCCAGGAGCAACGAACGAAGCGGCTTTTTTCCCAGACCCAACTTTCCGATAAGCAGTCCCCCAATTATAAATCCTGTACCGGCAAGCCCCAGGATGATACCCCAGGCTTCCACCGGAAAAAGCGTAAGCCCATACGGATCGAGTAGCACAGCAAAGACACCACCAATGAAATTGTTGAAGGTGGTGAAGAAGATAAGTGCCATCAAGCCCGGTACCAGAAGTATGGCTCTGAAGGCACCCCGGAAATCAACCTGGCTGTTTTGCAGATGTGGATCATGCACAATATGATCTTCAGGGATGGAGAGAAAGAAGAGGTGTATCAGTGTGCCGGTCGACAATAACAGGGTAATAAAAATGGCCCAGTCCATTCCCAGATAGCCAATGATGAGGCCGCTGAAGACAGTGTTAGCGATCATTCCAAATCCTTGAATTGTGCCTATGAGCCCGTTGGCGCGTGCATAATCCTGTTTCGGTACAAGTATGGAAACGGTGGTGGAGAGTGCAATGGCTCGCAAATTGCCGGTGAGCGCACTCAATAGGAGAGGCAATGAGAAAAGCCAGAATGCCGGTGCATGGATGTTGGCTATCCTGGCTCTGTCGGAGAGTAAAAAAACGGCGCTCGCCAGCAGCAGGAAGACCATTGTGGCTACTGAGGCTCCCATCATTACCTTTTTTTTCTTGTGCTTATCTACGATTGTGCCAAAGAACATGCTCGAAATCGTGACCAGCAGCATATAAGTACCACTGAGCACCGAGAGAACCAGCACCGACTTTGTTTCGAGGTATATCCAGAATGAGAAGGCGCTCCAAAGCAGGTAAGCGCTTGTATTGGCTACGGCTATGTTGACGAGTACATGTAGAAATCGTTTCATCGGGGTGTGAACTTACTGTTTCATCCCGAAAAAACATCTATGAACGAATAGACAGTTTTCCGGTGATCATGATTGAGACGAACGCTGAAAGAACGTTCAACAACTTGATTTTGTTTAGAAAGATTTGTTGTTAGATAGTTCTGAAGAGCAACCAGGCAACCAATAGAGTGAGTAAAATATTGAAAGCCTGAGCTGTAAGGAACGACCAGATGTATTTGGTATTCTCTTTCTTAAAGATGTATCGGAAATCGGTTTCCAGACCAATGCAGACAAATGCCAGTGAGAACAAGAGACCGCGAGCTCCTTTATTCGCCACCCGTGAAAGTTCTTTGCCTGTTTCGGCATCGAAGGCAAAGCTGAACAGCAGCGATGCAACCAGAAACCCGATTACAAACTTAGGAAAGCGATCCCACAGCACACTGCCCGAGGGGCGTATGTCGTTGTTGGTACCCTTATAAGACCAATAGAGTGAAATAGCAAAGGCTGCCACACCCAGCAGTACGTTCTGTGCCGATTTGATGATGACACTATACTGCTCGGCAGTTTCTCCAATAAACTTGCCGGAAGCCACTACGGCTGCCGTGGTATCGATGGTGCCGCCCAGCCAGGCTCCGGCCACCTCTTCACTCAACCCCATCCATTGGGCCAGGTAGGGCAGCAGATACATCATGGGGATGGCAACAATCAGCACCAATGAAATAACAAAAGATAGTTTTTTTGGGTTTCCCTTGATGGCGCCGCTGGTGGCAATAGCTGCGGAAACACCGCAAATAGAGACAGCACTGGAGAGCAGGATCGACATTTCTTTGTCGATTTTAAACACCCTAAGAGCAATCCAGAAGCTGAAATACCAGACAGATAATACCACGATGATTGCTTGAATCATACCCAGTGCACCGGCTTTCATGATTTCATTGAACAGAATGGAGCTACCCAGGATCACCAACCCGGCCTTGATGTAATATTCGCTTTTTACGGCCGGAGCCAGCCATTTGGGTAGTCCCACCGTGTTGCGAATCAGCAGACCGATGATGACTGCAAAAAATACGGACTCAAGTCCCATGGTTTTGATGGGTGCAATGCCAGAAATATAGGTAGCCAGCCAAGCCAGCAGATAGACCACGGCGAAAGAGAGCAGAAACCTGCCATGGTCTTTGTTGCCCATGAAAAGATATCCCAGATAAGCCAGCAGAGCGACAATCACCGACATATATACGTACTGCTTCATCACCGATGGCAGGAAGATTACAAGCAGAAGAATGACCCCTCCGAGTATCGTGGATACCCAGTCTTCACTTTTCAAAGATTTCAACATATGATTATGGTTTTATTTTTTGCGTGTAAAATAAAGGATTTTAGAATTTAATCATTCAGGTTAGCGCAAAAATAAGTATAATTTGCAAAAGAAACATATAAAATGCTCCTTTATATGCTCTTTTTCAATGAGGGCTTGATGGCCTGTAATCCTCCATTGGTCGATGAAATCAGATAGTTTGTCTATTTCTTTTGTCTGCATTCTGTCGTGAGCTTATTTTTGTTGTTGATTCAGTAAAAAAAATGATTAAATAAAAAAAAAGCACAATGAAAAAATTATTAATCATAGTAACCACGCTTGCGGTATGCGGTTTCTCTCTGATTGCACAAGCGCAGTCTGAAAGTACCATATCAGGGAAACTGCTTGATAAGGACCTGGAGGAACCGGTTGCTCTGGCCAACATACGGGTTTTGCGGCGTGCCGACAGTACTTTTGTAACCGGTAAAGCATCCAACAACGAAGGTCTTTTTACCATCCCTGTTAGAAACGGATCTTACATCCTGCATATTTCTTTTGTCGGTTACAATGATGTTTACCGCGATGTGCAGGTAACCTCCTCCCGGCCCAATGTGCAGTTGGGAAACATTTTCATGAGTAACGACAACATCCTTCTTTCAGAGACGGTTGTCTCCGCCAAAGCACCTGAAATAACCGTGAAAGGTGATACGCTGGAATACAATGCCGATTCTTACAAGGTTACAGAGAGTGCCGTGGTGGAAGATCTGTTGAAAAAAATGCCCGGTGTAGAGATCGATAATGAGGGGAAGATCACAGTCAACGGAAAGCAAATTACAAAGATATTGGTCGATGGGGAAGAGTTCTTTAGCAACGATCCCAAGGTGGCTTCTAAAAATCTGCCTGCCAAGATGGTGGAGAAGTTGCAGGTGCTAGAGAGAAGAACCGAGATGGCACAGATGACTGGCTTCGATGACGGAGAGGAAGAAAATGTAATCAACCTGCTTGTGCGTCCCGGTATGAAAGAGGGCCTTTTCGGAAATGCTTTTGCCGGCTATGGCAGTAAAGACCGCTACGAAGGTAATGCCATGATGAACTACATGAAAGATAAAGATCAGTATACTTTCATTGGTGGTATTAACAACACGAACAATGCTGGTTTTTCGGATTTAGCCTCCTCCATGTTTGGAAGCATGGGCGGGCGCGGTGGTCGTGGCGGCATGTTCGGTGGGCGTGATGGTATTTCTACCTCGTCGAATGTAGGAAGTAATTTCAGTAAGCAGTTTTCACCGACATTGAAGATCGGCGGAAACCTTCGTTATGGATATACCGATAACAATGTGCTTTCAGATGTCTTCACGCAGAACCTGTTGAGTTCAGGCAATACGCTTGAATCGGAAAGTAACATGGCAAACAACAAGAGTCAGAACTTCAACCTGGATCTAAGACTGGAGTGGGAACCTGACAGCCTCACGAAAATCATTTTCCGCCCTGAGATATCTTTTTACGACAACAATCGCTCCGAAACAGGTGACT
This sequence comes from uncultured Proteiniphilum sp., assembly GCA_964602395.1. Classification (GTDB taxonomy): domain Bacteria; phylum Bacteroidota; class Bacteroidia; order Bacteroidales; family Dysgonomonadaceae; genus Proteiniphilum. The sequence goes on from CAZRRC010000011.1 coordinate 19,436, forward strand.
TCCTCACGGTGAGTGAACAGGCAGGTGACACAATCAACCACGGTGAATCGGACTATTTTTCCGAAGGCAAGGGCAAGGATATCGAGTTTCGGCTCGATGCCAGTCGTGAATTGGGCAAAGAAGGTAGGATATTAAGTGTGCAGTTACGCGCTGAAAAAGGAGATTCAGAAAACAAAGGTACCAGTGAATCAGGCACTTTTTACAGTGGTCCACGTCCCGATGACATCATCGACCAGCGGTTCACCAACATCAGCAACAACCAGTCGTGGCGCGGCTATTTATCCTACGTTGAACCCATTGGAGAGAATAACTTTCTACAGCTGGCCTACCAGTACCGGCAAAATTTCTCGGAGTCGGACAAGGATACCCGTTCGAAGGATGATTCGGGAAATTATACAGTGTTTGACTCACTCTACAGCAAGCGACTGGAAAATAATTTCGTGAACCAGGAACTGGAAGTAAACTTCCGGTCGGTACGGGAGAAATATGATTATATGTTCGGTTTCTCCATGCAACCCTCCTCATCGCGCAGCAAAACATTCATTGGCTCAGATATGATCTACGACGGGAAACAAGATGTGGTCAACTATGCTCCGATGGCCCAACTCAATTACCGTTGGAGCCGTACCCACAACCTGCGTATTCGCTACAATGGTAGAACCGATCAGCCATCGGTGTCTCAACTTTCGCCTGTGGTAGACGTGTCGGATCCGTTGAACATCAGCTCTGGTAATCCCGACTTGAAACCTTCGTTCCAGCATGGATTAAACATCCGTTACCAGTTGTCTAATCCCGAGAAAGCAAGCTCTGTAAACGCGTTCTTTAACGGAGGATATCTCACGAACGACATTGTCAGAGCCACCATCACGAACATCAACACAGGCCGCAAAATGTCGACCTACGAGAATGTGTCCGGCAACTGGAACGCCAACGGTCGGGTCATGTTTAACGTGCCTCTGAAGAATATTAAATTCTCTGTTTTCTCCATGTCGTTTGCAAGCTACAATTATTCAAGTGGATTTTCAAAATCCACGACGAGTGAGGAGGATACATACCATTTTACAGACGAAGACAAAAACATCAACCGCAGGTTCTCTCTGGCAGAAGTGCTTGGACTGAATTACCGGTCCGACCTTTTTGACTTCGGTTTAAGGGGAAATATAAACTTTAACAATGTCACCAACAGCTTGCAGGGACAGACCGATCAGCAATATTTTAATTACGGGGGCAACGCCACCACCTCGATTTATTTGCCCTGGGATCTGACACTGGAAAGCGATATCAATTATTCGACCAACTCGGGCTATGCCGACGGATATGAACAGAATGAATGGTTGTGGAACGCTTCCCTGCAGAAGACCTTATTCAAACAGAAAAACGGCACCATCCGTTTTAAAATATACGATATTCTGCAACAACGAAGCAACATCAACAGAAGTGTGACATCCAACTATATAAGGGACACTACCACCAATACGCTGACCAGCTACTTCATGGTACACTTTGTATATCGGTTCAATTTCTTTAAGGGAGGAGCCACCCAAAGCGATATGATGCCACAACGACATGGATTTGGAGGACCACCACATGGAGGAGGACACGGACCTGGTAGAATGTAGAATTTTTTCTCCATGTAAGAGAGAAATAGTTTGCTTGCCGGAATCATGCGTTTCCGGCAAGCTTTTTCGATAATAAAAATGATTTAATTAAACAATATTCAGGGAATATGGCTATTTTTACAAAATATTAAAAAAGAATAGGATGAGTCAGTTATTCACACCAAAATTGAGACAAGGGTGGAACAATATGTTTGTCCACATCTTACTGTGGGGAGTGATTTTCATTCTCCCATATTTTTTTATGGATTCCGAACGGGTGTTTACCTGGCGTCCCTTTTTGCGGTCGATTCCCGAGATGTTGGGATTCATGCTGGTGTTTTACCTGAACTATTTCCTTTTGATTGATCAGTTTCTCTATCGGGGAAAAACAAAGGGATTCATTTTTTACAACGTACTATTGATTCTGGGTGTGGCCTTCATGATGCATTACGGAAGAGAGTTGCTCGAACAGCTGATGCCTCATCTGAGACCGAGGTGGCGTGGAAAACACAACCCTTTTTTTCCTTTACTTTTCATTGTGCGCAACTCCACATCACTCTTCCTGGTTATGGGGTTGAGCGTGGCACTGAAGATGACTGTACGCTGGTTTGAAGTGGATAATGAACGCAAAGAACTGGCAAAAGCCAAGTCGGAGGCTGAACTGCAAAATCTGAAGAATCAGATCAACCCCCATTTTCTGCTAAACACCCTCAATAATATTTATGCCCTGATTGAATTTAATCCTCCCAAAGCACAACAGGCGGTAATGGACTTAAGCAGGATGTTGCGCCATCTCTTATACGACAACAACCATACTTATGTGCCATTGCGTCAGGAGGCCGACTTTATGCGGAACTACATTGAGCTGATGCGCATACGCCTGGCTGATAACGTCAAGCTTACCACCAATTTCTCTTACTCCAAAACTGGGGATACATTGATTTCTCCGCTCATTTTTATATCTTTGATTGAAAATGCATTCAAGCACGGTATAAGTGGTGATAAACCCTCCTTCATCGATATCTCCCTGAAAGAACATCCAGATGGGAAAATAGAATTTACATCGAACAACAGCTATTTCCCGAAAACGGAACAGGACAAGAGCGGTAGTGGAATAGGGCTGGAGCTGGTGAGACGAAGGCTGGAGCTACTTTACCCCGACAGTTATCTCTGGCATACAACCATAGAAAATGACATCTATTCCACCGTGCTTGTCATAGACACCAAAAAACAAAAGGATGATACTGAATTGCTGGATAGTGGACGATGAGCCGCTGGCTTTGTCACTCCTCGAATCATACGTAAATAAAACTGCTTTTCTCCGGCTCACAGGCAAATATAGCAACGCGCTTTCAGCCATGAAGCAGATCGCTGAAGAAAAGGTTGATCTGCTCTTCCTGGATATACAAATGCCCGAAATCAATGGAATGGAGTTTGCACGTACCATCAGCCATCGCACAAGGGTCATCTTTACCACCGCCTTCAGTGAATACGCACTGGAAGGATACAAGGTGAGTGCACTCGATTATCTGTTGAAGCCTTTTTCTTTTGACGAGTTTCTCGCTGCTGCCAGGAAAGCATTGGAGTGGTTTGAGATGATCGAATCCAAACCCGTTGCTGAGACAGTACATGAAAACATCGGCATTTTCGTAAAGTCGGAATACCAACTCCTGCATGTGCTTTATGAGGATATCATCTATATTGAAGGTCTGAAAGATTACGTAAAGATTTATACCGAAAATGAGCAAAGGCCTATCTTGTCATTGATGAGCCTGAAACTTCTGGAAGAAGAGTTGCCGGCCGACCGCTTTATGCGGGTTCACCGTTCTTACATCATACATAAAAACAAGATCAGCAGCGTCAACAAAAACAGGATCGTCATAGGTAAGAAGCAGATACCCATTGGGGAAACGTACCGCAAGAACTTTAAAGCAATCATCGAAGGACGATAATGTACCTTTCGCGGAGGAATCACTCTTTGCAAGTAGTTTGAGAAAAATGAATAAAAAAACCCCGAAAGCAAGACAACTGCTTTCGGGGTTTTATAATCAAAGGGAATGCTCCCTACAATTTGCCCTATTTCTCTCAGGAGAGAAGGGCCGTAAGCATCCACACATTCTTTTCCTGGCCTGCGAGGAAGTCACCCAACAAAGAGACTGTCACCTCATCGTTGCTGTCGGAAGCCGCTTCAATGATACCGCGCTCAAGCCCAATCAGGACTTTCAATGAGTCGAGTACATTCAGCACAATCTCTTTTGTATTGCTTACAACTGCCGTCTCCTTGATGGAGGAAGTTTTTAGATATTCGCTGAAGTTATGTGCTGGCACACCACCCAGCATGAGAATGCGTTCGGCCACTTCATCTACCTTCTCTGCGGTATCATCATAGAATTCTTCCAATTTTGCATGCAGGCCATAAAACTCTATTCCTTTCACATTCCAATGGAATCCACGGAGGTTGGAGTAATAAACCTGTAAGTTTGCCAACAATTCTTGTAAACCGTTTACTGTTTTTTCAGTGCTCTTGGGGTCAAGTTGTAAAAAATCTAATGTTTTCATATTTTAATGTTTTAGTCCTGTTTTTAATGATAGCAAATGTACGAAATTTTGGGCTAAAAATCAACTATTCTATTGTCAATCAGCCATAAATATTTTCTATCTCTCGGCTTCTTTCAAGCCTTATCGGGTGGATTATCGACAAGAACCTGAAAAATTGTATCTTTACGCTGGATATGTAGATTTCCGATCACCAAAAAGGCAATCTTGCAAAAGTCGCTTAGAGGATTGCACTGAAAGCATTTATTTTGGCCGGAACGACTGGATTCCGAGCGTGAAGATAAGAGGATAAAACTAACCTGATAATTAAATAACGATGAAAAGAAAAGCAGGAATGGGGTTGTTGTTGTTGATCGCAACCATCACAATTTGTCGTTCTCAACCGGCGTATGTGAACAGCTTCGAAAGGCCGTTGAGCGATGTGTTGAAAGATATCTCCGTAAGATTTAATGTGAAACTCTCCTATGAAATTGATACGGCTGGATTGGTGCTACCTTATGCCGATTTCAGAATACGGCCCTATTCAGTGGAAGAGACCCTGACAAACGTACTGGCACCCTTCGATTACAAGTTCGTAAAGCAGGGTGAAGGGCTTTATAAAATAAGACAGTATGAGTACGCACGAAGAATACCGGAAGATGGCAAAAAAATGCTCTCTTATCTGCTTTCACTTTACCCCGACAAGCAACGCTGGGAGCAACGAAAAGAGTGCCTGCAACATGAAGTCAGAGAAAACCTTGGCATCGACCCGCTACTAGCCAAAAGAGTACATTCAGAACCAGTCTTGTCGAAAATAAGGAAATTTGAAGGCTACTCGGTACAAAACTTTGCCATTGAAACATTGCCGGGACTGTATGTGGCCGGCTCCATCTATGCTCCTTTATCCAAAGGAAAACATGCCGTCATCATTTCACCAAACGGACATTTTGCAGACGGTCGTTACCGCGAAGATCAGCAGCTCAGGATGGGCACACTTGCGAGGATGGGCGCCATTACAGTGAGCTACGACTTATTTGGATGGGGCGAATCTGCTCTGCAGGTGGGCAACGCTGC
>CAZRRC010000011.1:24742-28531 GCA_964602395.1 uncultured Proteiniphilum sp.
CAACATGAAAATGGAACTCCCTTTTTTTGGTTGGGTGATACCGGCTGGTATCTTCCGGTCCGATTAAACAGAGATGAAGCAGAATACTACCTGGAGCAGTGCCGACAAAAAGGATTTAATGTCGTTCAGACGATGGTCATGAATACCATGCCTGCCATAAACAGCTATGGCAAATGGGCATTGCCATACGGTTTTGACTTTACAAATATCGATCAGGAGGGCGAGTACGGATACTGGGATCACATGGATTACATCATAGAGACAGCTGCGCGAAAAGGAATATATATTGGGATGGTCTGTGTATGGGGAAGCCCGGTGAAACAGGGAGGAATGAACGTGGACGAAGCCCGTCTCTATGGTGAATTTCTTGCCAAACGGTATCGGGATAAACCCAATATCATCTGGCTGATTGGAGGCGACATCCGCGGTGATGTAAAAACCGAAGTGTGGCAGTCTCTGGCTGAAAGTATCGATGCAAATGACGACAATCATCTGATGACCTTCCACCCTCGCGGCAGAACCATGTCGGGCACCTGGTTTAACAACGAAAAGTGGCTCGATTTCAATATGTTTCAATCCGGACACCGCCGCTACGGTCAACGCAAGGGTGATGGCGACTATCCCATCATCGAAAATACCGAAGAGGATAACTGGCGGTTTGTAGAGAGAAACAATGCACTGGAACCGCGGAAACCGGTGATCGACGGAGAGCCGATATACGAGGATATTCCACACGGACTGCATGATGCCAATGAGATTAAATGGAACGACAACGATGTACGTCGTTACGCTTACTGGTCGGTTTTTGCCGGTTCTTTTGGTCACACTTACGGGCATAACTCCATCATGCAAATGAAAAAAGATGGAATTAGCGGTGCTTACGGAGCCCGGAAGACCTGGTATGAAGCGCTTGAAGATCCGGGGATGAACCAGATGAAGTCCCTTAAAAACCTGATGCTTACCTTCCCGTTCTTTGAGAGGGTACCCGACCAGTCGGTGATTGCCGGCACAAACGGCGTCATGTACGACCGGCTCATCGCTACCCGCGGCAATGATTACTTGTTGGTATATAATTACAGTGGCCGGCCGATGGAGATTGATCTGACCAAAATATCGGGCAGCAAAAAAAATGTATGGTGGTATTTGCCAAAGAATGGAAATCTTGAGTTCATTGGAACATTTGACAATAAGATTACACAGTTCTCCCTGGATGAAGGTTTCCATTATGGTAACGACAGGGTATTGATAGCAGTCGATGCATCGCGCAATTATATAAATACCGAATGGACCGGACTGCCTGATGCACAGGAGAAAACAGGAAAATAAAAATTTATACACCATGAAGAGGAACGCACTTGTTATATCGATCATCCTGCTTTTATCATCTGTCACTCCGGTAGCAGCCAGTCTGAGAGTAGGTGATCTTAGAGTAGAGGCACTTGAAAATCCGGTAGGCATAGACACCAGGAAACCGAGGTTCAGCTGGCGTATTTTTGCCGAGGAAGAGCGGAACGTCATGCAGCACACTTATCGCATTGTGGTTGCTTCTTCCCGCGAAAACTTAGATCAGGGTATCGCCGATATCTGGGACTCGGGAGTGGTGGAATCAGATCAATCCCAATGGGTGTTGTTCGAAGGGAAACCGTTGCAACGCAGTAGCTATTACTACTGGAAGGTAAATGTGACCACCAACCAGGGCGAAACAATAGGAAGCACACCTGACTACTGGTGCACAGGACTCTTTTCGGAGAACGACTGGAAGTCGCGTTGGATAGGAATGGACAGAGCCTCGGCGTGGGACTCTGAAACACAATGGTCGAGACTCTCGGCACGCTATCTTCGGAAAGAGTTTGAAGTGAAGAAGCCAATAAAGCATGCGGTGGTGCATATATCGGGACAAGGACTCTACGAGCTCTTCCTGAACGGAATGCGGGTAGGGGATCAGGTTCTGGCAGCAGCACCGACCGATTACAGGCAGACGTTGCTCTATAACAGCTACGACGTTACATCGTTGCTCAAGGAAAGGGGCAATGCCATGGGAGTGACCCTCGGAAATGGTCGTTACTACACCATGAGACAGGATTATAAGCCCTATAAGATTCCCACCTTCGGTTATCCTAAGCTACGCCTTGCTTTATACATAGCATATGAAGATGGAAGCAAAGAGGTGATCGGCAGCGATACCTCCTGGAAAATAAATGCCGACGGGCCCATCCGAAGCAACAATGAATACGATGGAGAAGAATATGATGCACGGAAGGAGCTGACCGGATGGAGTGAAGCGCAATACGATGACTCCTCCTGGGAGTTTGCTGAACGTGTAGCCATCCCGTACGGAACGCTCAGGGCGCAAATGATGGAAGGAATGAAGGTGGTCGACACCCTAAAGCCTCTCTCAATCACGCGGCTTGAAGAGGACAAGTATATGCTGGATATGGGGCAGAACATGGTCGGCTGGATCCGGATGAAGGTGAAAGGGAACAAGGGCGATACCGTGCAGCTTCGTTTTGCCGAGATACTGCAGCCAGATGGCAACCTCTATCTGGATAACCTGCGGGATGCGCGGGTGACCGACAAATATATTCTCAAGGGAGAAGGCATTGAAGAGTGGGCTCCGGCATTTGTCTACCACGGTTTCAGGTATGTGGAGGTAACCGGTTATCCGGGAGAGATATCCAAAGATAATTTTATGGGTGAGGTGGTCAATGATCAGATGGAACTCATCGGCACAATAGAAACATCGGACCCTGTAGTCAACCAGGTCATGAAGAACGCATTCTGGGGAATACGGGGTAACTACAAAGGCATGCCCGTCGACTGTCCCCAGCGAAACGAACGTCAGCCCTGGCTGGGCGACCGAACAATGGGTGGACTGGGTGAGAGTTATCTCTTCGAGCAAGTGCAGCTCTACAGCAAATGGATTGATGATATCCGTGAAGCACAGCGAGAAGATGGCACCATTCCCGATGTGGCTCCCGCTTTCTGGAACTACTATTCAGATGTTGTTACCTGGCCTGCCGCTTTCTTTTTCAATGCCGATATGCTCTACAGGCAGTTCGGCAATCTGAAACCGATTGAGAAAAACTACGAAAGCATGAAAAAGTGGGTCCGCCATATGAAAGAGGAATATATGACCGACAATTATCTCATGCCGCGCGATAAATATGGCGACTGGTGCGTGCCGCCGGAATCGCCGGAGCTGATCCACGCGAAAGATCCAAACCGTATAACCAATGGCGAACTGATTGCTACGGCATACTATTTCAAGATTCTTGAACTGATGAAAAAGTTTGCCCTCCTGCAAAACCTCCCTGAAGATGCCGACCGATTTAGTGCGCTGGCAGAGAGGGTGAAACAAGGATTCAATGATTCTTTCTTTCATGCCGACAGCCTTTACTACGGCAACAACACGGCAACTTCCAACCTGTTACCCCTGGCATTTGGAATGATTCCCGAAGCCTCGATACCGGCCGTGGAGAAACATCTGGTGAATGGCATCCTGGAGAACAACCAATACAGTGCCCACATCACTACAGGGGTAATTGGCTCGCAGTGGATACTGAAGGAGCTTGCCCGTATGGGAAGGGCCGATATTGCTTTCCAACTTGCATCCAATGACACCTATCCCAGCTGGGGCTACATGGCCAAAAAGGGAGCGACCACCATCTGGGAGCTCTGGAACGGGGATACGGCAAACCCGGAGATGAATTCAGGCAATCATGTGATGTTGTTGGGCGACTTTATTCCTTTTAGCTTCGAGAATCTGGCAGGGATAAAGTCGGACGAACA
>CAZRRC010000011.1:28631-30612 GCA_964602395.1 uncultured Proteiniphilum sp.
TCTAACGTATGAAGATGGCTCTCTGCAGATGCTTTGCAGAACACGGGAAGGAAAACTGGCCGAATCCTGGTCGCACGACGGTGGGGAAACCTGGAGTGAGATGACACTCTCCGGCCTACCCAACAACAACTCTGGAACAGATGCCGTAACGCTGAGCGACGGTCGCCAGCTCCTGGTCTACAACCATGTAATACCCCCCGGCGACACCGGTAAAGGCCCCAGAACCCCTTTAAATATTGCCCTTTCGGAAGATGGAAAAGCGTGGTTTGCCACACTTGTGCCCGAGGATTCCCCCTTGGGTCAATACTCTTATCCTTCGGTTATTCAGGGCAAAGACGGTTATATTCACGTGGTATATACTTGGCGCCGCGAGCGAATCAAATATCTGAAAATTGACCCGAAGAAAATGGAACTGTCGGAATTAGATTAAGGTACAATCGCAATCAATTCCATGATATTCAGCTTTTGGAGTTGTATTATACTAAAATTATATCAACTTTGTAACCGCCGTAACGGTAACCGCCGTAACCAAACAGATTGATGAAACCAATTTTTATATCCGGGAAAACTATGCTTCTGACTACACGAAAGTAGGAGTTATAGCGCCCTACAGGAATCATGCAAACATGTTGCAACAGCGGCCATTGAGGTAGATGGTGTGTCATTCCACGACAACGAGTTACAACGGGAGAGAGACAGCAAGAAAAATCACATCTTGGAAATTCTCGGCCTCCCACTGTTCCGGCTATCAACCGATGGACACAACGAAGAGGCAAGGATTATTGAAAGTTTGACTGGCGCAATGCAGTTAACCGAATAAATTTTGAGGTCTATTAATTTCGAAAGTTTGTACTTTTTGTTTCTTGTACAATGTAATATTTCGATTTGACCTTATTTGCAATAGTTGAACCATATAGGAGTCGGACGATTGGCGAGAAGAAGCGTGGAAAATACCCAAGTTCGAAATTTACAAAAATGGATGATCGTACCAATACCCACCTAAACTTTAGAGAACGAAATTTTGTTTAAGCTCTATGCCGTTTACGAGCGGGAGCTGTGCGAATACAGATCCCCCTGTTCGGAGAGATTGATGCATCAGCGCACATAACCCATAATTCATTGAGATGACAGATCAGGAAAAGTATGACCAGATATTTGAAGCCAATGCCAAATGGATTGAGAAGAATAAAGTAGAGAATCCAGGCTTGTTCAAACTGCTGGCCCAGGAGCAGCATCCCGATTTTCTATATATCGGCTGTTCAGATAGCCGGGTACACCCGAACCAGGTGATGGGACTAAAGCCTGGTGAGGTTTTTATTCATCGCAACATTGCGAATATGGTGAACGCCCTTGATTTGAGTGCCCATTCGGTCATTAACTATGGCGTGGAGTATCTCAAAGTGAGGTACATCATTATTTGTGGCCACTATGGTTGCGGGGGTATCCAGGCGGCCATGGAGAATTTAGATCACGGTATTCTTAACCCCTGGCTGCGTACAATACGCGATGTGTACCGTTTACATAAGACAGCGCTCGATGCCATTGAAGATAAGGAGGCGAGGTATCGGCGTTTCGTGGAAATCAACACCTACGAGCAATGCCGCAACGTATTGAAAATGGCAGAAGTGCAAAAGTCTTTTTACAAAAACGGCTACCCCAAAGTAGCGGGATGGGTTTTCGACAACGAGGATGCACGGCTTCATGACCTGCATTTTGATTTTGAAAGGGAGCTCCGGAGCATCAAGGAGATTTATGATATCACAGGTAATCTGTAACCTGTTTTCTCTCAAACAGAAATCCCTCAAGAAACGGTTTCGTTTCCACGTTTAAATTCTTCGTCTATGAATAACCTGCCTTGGAAGTTCGTGTGGACTTCCAGGGACCATGACTGAACCTGCCTCGGTACTTCTCCAATAAAATACGGTGTAATAAAGGAGCATATTAGGAGCATATTAGGAGCATATTAGGAGCATATTAGGAG
>CAZRRC010000011.1:30712-49843 GCA_964602395.1 uncultured Proteiniphilum sp.
TAATAAAGGAGCATATTAGGAGCATATTAGGAGCATATTAGGAGCATATTAGGAGAATCACACACAAAACTGTAAACAAAAATCAGGACGATACACTTTTATTTACCGGACAAAAAGGTAATTTTGTTGGCGTGTTGTCAAATACAGGAACAATGGATATCGACATAGATAAATTGATTAAGGAGTGTGTTTTTACCGCTGCCAGAAGCAGTGGGAGCGGGGGGCAGAACGTGAATAAGGTTTCGTCTAAAGTATTGTTGTCGTTTGATATAAACGCGTCGGACATGCTCGACGAGGACCAGAAACGACTGATTCTTGAAAAACTGGCAAATCGTGTGAACAAGAATGGGGTATTGCAAATCAGCAGCGAATCGGAACGTACCCAGTGGATGAACAAGAAGGCTGTGACAGCCCGGTTCAGCCTTCTTGTCCGGCAAGCCCTGGCTCCGGAAAGAAAACGGGTTGCGACCAAACCCACTTTTGTATCCATCCAAAAACGTTTGGAAGGAAAGAAACAGAAATCTGGTAAAAAACAACTCCGCTCCCGAAACTTCGATTTTTGACTGGTATATGACTTGCAGGAGTTCAGATGTATATGGCTTGCCCATCTTGGGACAAAGATAACTTAGATAACCTAACTTTTGGTGAAGTCTTTCCTCAATATACGCACTGCGTTGAGGATGGCTATCAGGGAAACGCCCACGTCGGCGAAGACGGCTTCCCACAAGCTGGCAATGTCGAAGGCTCCCAATAGCATAATGAGGAATTTTATACCCAGCGCGAAGACGATGTTCTGAATGACGATCGTTCGGGTGGAGCGGGCCACCTGTATGGCGGTTGCGATCTTCGAGGGCTGGTCGGTCTGGATCACCACATCGGCTATCTCGATGGCGGCATCCGAACCCATTCCTCCCATGGCAATGCCCACATCGCTCAATGCCAAAGCCGGCGCGTCGTTGATGCCATCGCCGACGAAGACCACCACGTTGGATGGATCTTTCTTCAGGTTCTCAATATATTCGACCTTGTCTCCCGGCAACAAATCGCCATACGCTTTATCCACATTTACCTTCGTTGCCACCTCCTGCACGATGGACGGCCTGTCGCCGCTCAGCATCACCGTGGTGTGGACGCCCAACTGCTGCAAGCGCTGGATGGCACTCCTGGCATCGGCTCTTACCTGATCGGCGATCACAAGGTAACCGGCGTATTGCTGGTCAATGGCAACCAGCACCACGGTCTCCCTGATATCGTCTACACTCGGTTCGTACTTCACACCGTGCATCTGCATCAACTTGGCATTTCCTGCTAACACCGCATGCCCGTCCACGATACCACTCATCCCGTGTCCGGCAATCTCCTTGACATCCTCCAGGCGGTAGTCGCCAGGCAAGATATGTGGGAAGTGTTCCAGGATGGCTTTGGCTACCGGGTGGTTCGATTTTGATTCGAGGGCGACGGCATATGCGGCCATTTTCTCTTTTTCCGGGTAGACCGATTCCATTTTCTGCACCTGAAAGACCCCTTCGGTAAGGGTGCCTGTCTTGTCGATGACCACCGTGTTGGCTTTGGCAATCAAATCGAGATAGTTGGCTCCTTTAAACAGGATACCGTTTCGGGACGCAGCACCAATGCCGCCGAAGTAACTCAGCGGGATGGAGACGACGAGAGCGCACGGGCAGGAGATGACCAGGAACACGAGTGCCCGGTAGAGCCAGTCGGCAAAAACATAGTCTTGCACAATGAACGAAGGAATCACCGTGATGGCAAGCGCCAGGGTGAAGACGATAGGGGTGTAGACCCGGGCGAACGAGCGTATGAAAAGCTCCGTCTTTGCCTTGCGGGAGGTGGCTTCCTGCACCATCTCCAGCACACGTGCCAGTGAACTGTCGGCATATGCTTTCTCTACTTGTACCTCCACCACGTGACTGAGATTGACCATGCCCGCGAGCACCGTTTCACCTTCGCAAATGTTGCGGGGAACGCTCTCGCCGGTGAGCGCGGAGGTATTGAAACTTCCCCTGGGCGATAACAGCGTCCCGTCGAGCGGGATCTTCTCACCTGCCTTTACTTGTATGGTTTCGCCGATGGAGACCTCTTCCGGCGAAACGGAGGAGGTTAGCCCGTTGCGGATGACCGTCGCCCTGTCGGGTCGCACATCGAGCAGCGTTTGAATGTTCCGTCGTGCCTTGCGAACAGCCGATTCCTGGAATAGCTCTCCCACCGTGTAGAACAACATCACGGCGACTCCCTCGGGATACTCGCCGATAAAGAACGCTCCCAGGGTGGCGACGATCATCAGGGTGAACTCGTTAAAGAAATCGTTTTTTACCATGGCACTGCCCGCGTGTCTGAAAGCTGGCAAAGCGACCGGCAGATAGGCGGCAATATACCATACCAGACGGGCAGTGCCGGTGAAGAAAACGGGCTTTGCAAGTAAGTCAAGCAGGATGCCCAAAATAAAAAGGATGCCGGTACCCATCACGGGCAGGTATTTTCTCCACGTTGGCTTGCCAGGAAGAGCCACTGGACTGGCTTTTCCGCATCCACACGCGCTTTCTTCTCCTGGAAAAGGAATCGTCGGACAAGGATTTTTTTTGTCGGGTGAACACCCGTTGTCGCGGCTTAGTTTAGCGTCATCAAGACTTAATTCGATGCTTTTCACAAGCGTTTCATTCTTTACCATAACAGGTTGCATTTTTATACGGCAAAGGTAAAGGGAAATATGCGCAACTTGGTTGCAATGTTTTATTTCTGAGATGCACTAGTTTTGCCGCATTATAGGAACAAAAAGGATAAGCCTGTACTGAAGTGCTTTACATGCCCGAACACTGGTCGCACAACCCTTTCATCACGAAATTGATGTTTTCCAGTAAGAACTTTTCGGGGAGTTGCACAGGAGGGATAGAGACGCTTTCCAAACAGAATGTTTTATGGCAACGGGTGCAGTTAAAATGGACGTGCAGTTCGTTGAGCATGCACTGGCAATCGTCGTTGCACACCGAGTACTTCATGGAGCCGGAGCCATCGTCTATGCTGTGAATGAGCAGGTTTGCATGGAACAGCGTGATGGTTCTGGAGATAGTCGATTTATCGACTGTCCCCAACACTGCTTCCAGGTCAGAAAGGCTGAATGCCTGGGGGTATTCCATCATCGCCTTGAATATCAAAAGCCTTACAGCTGTCGACTTGATGCCTCTATCTGCTAATTTTTGTTCTAATTCTTTCATTATACCTGTTCACTAAGCTGAACTATTCTTTACCATGACTTATTGTGAATAAACATGGCTATGCCCGTCCGGATCAATAGAATGATTCCTTGCATACAAAAATAACACAAATCAGAAAGAAATCCCAATGGGTTACACTTGATTAACTTTGGGTACCGCAACAAATACCATGGACTGTTTTCGCTACACCCGAAGCAAGTCGGCAGGGAAAGGAGGATAGAAGAAGTTTGTAGAAGGTTGAGATACATTTAAGAAGAAGTTATATCTTTGCTGGTAGAGATAAACGGGGAACAGCATCCTGGGAGATTAATAAAATATCAGCGCTTGTCATTCAATGGAAAAGCCCGGAAGCAAATCACCTGTAACATAAAACCAGTATCACATAATATGAAACACAGAGATATAGGAAAAACAGGCATGATGGTCTCCCCACTCAGTTTTGGTGCATCATCGCTGGGAGGTGTCTTTCACTCCCTCAGGGAAGAGGAAGGAATTCAGGCTGTGCATACAGCGGTAGACAACGGCATCAACTTTATTGATGTCTCCCCCTATTACGGTCACCTGAAAGCGGAAGAGGTACTGGGAAAAGCATTAAAGGAAATAGCACGGCATCGCTATTACCTCTCCACCAAGGTGGGTCGGTATGGCAGAGATGGGATGAACTATTGGGACTACAGCGCAAAGAAGGCGAAAGAGAGCGTTTACGAGAGCATGGAGCGGTTAAACGTCGGTTATATCGATCTGATCAACGTGCACGACATTGAGTTTGCCGACCTCGATCAGGTCTGCCAGGAAACACTGCCTGCCCTGGTGGAGCTGAGAGAACAGGGGGTGGTGAAACATGTGGGCATTACCAACCTGACTTTGCGCCACTTTGTGTATGTGATAGAGCATGTTCCTCCCGGTACCGTGGAGAGTATCTTGTCGTTCTGCCACTATACACTAAACGATGATTCGTTGACCGATTACCTCGATTTCTTTGAACAACATGGGGTGGGTGTGATCAATGCCTCTCCCTTTTCCATGGGCTTGCTGACAGAACGAGGAACACCCGATTGGCATCCTGCACCGGAACCGTTGAAGAAGGTCGCCATGAAGGCGGCGGCACATTGCAAGAGCAAAGGGGAGAGCATCGAAAAGCTGGCCATCCAATACGCTGTTTCCAATCCGCGGATTGCCACCACGCTTTTTAGCACCACACGTTCTGCGTCGGTGCTTCAAAATATGGCATGGGCACAGGAACCCATCAACGAGGAGCTGCTCAGGGAGGTGCGTGAGATACTAAAGCCTCGCTTTAGGGATACATGGTTAAATAGCTAAATATGAAACAGATGAAAACAGTACAGATCTCAGCTTCCGGTGAGGTGGGCGTGGTGGAAAAGCCGATGCCCGTGCCGAGGAGAGGAGAGTTGCTTTTAAAGATAAACTATGTGGGCTTTTGTGGTTCCGACCTGAATACTTTTCTGGGTAAGAATCCCATGGTGACACTGCCGGTGATACCGGGACATGAGATCAGTGCGGTTATCGCACAGCGGGGCGAGGAGGTACCGGAGAGCATGCAAACAGGACTGCGCTGCACCGTGAACCCCTATACCAATTGCCAGCGCTGCTCCTCCTGCCGGAATGGAAGACCCAACGCTTGCCGTTACAACGAGACACTGGGAGTACAACGTGATGGAGCCATGTGTGAATATATTGTGGTTCCTTGGCAGAAGGTGATTACCGACCAGGAGATATCGGAAAAAAACATGGCATTGATAGAGCCGCTGAGTGTGGGCTTTCACGCCGTCTCAAGGGCGGCTATCACGGATGTGGACCTGGTGATGGTGATCGGGTGTGGAATGATTGGCCTGGGTGCTGTGATTCGTGCGGCACTTCGTGGGGCACGGGTGATCGCGGTGGATATGGACGACGAAAAGCTGCAGCTGGCGCAATCGCTTGGAGCGCTCTATGGCATCAACTCCGCCACGGAGGATCTTCATGCACGGCTGAATGAGATCAGCGGGGGTAAGGGGCCCGATGTGGTGATTGAGGCTGTGGGAGCCCCTTCCACCTATCGGTTGGCTGTAGACGAGGTTGCTTTCACCGGCAGGGTGGTTTGCATTGGCTATGCCAAGAGCGAAGTCTCTTTCGAAACCAAATATTTTGTCTCCAAGGAGCTCGACATCAGAGGCTCGCGCAATGCGTTGCCCGAAGACTTCAGGGCTGTGATGGAGTATGTAAAGCGCAACGACCTTCCCGAAGCGTTTGTCTCTGGTATCTTTCCGCCCGAAAAGGCGGGTGAGGCACTCCAATACTGGTCCGGAAACGGCGGCAAGGTGTTCCGGATCTTCATTGAATTTTAATTATTTGCCGGTATGGACTATACAATTATTGATGCCCATGCGCACCTCTGGCTCAAGCAGGATACAGTGGTAGAGGGAAAGCCGATCAGAACAATCGAAAACGGTAAATCGCTCTTCATGGGGGAGGTCAGGCAGATGCTACCCCCTTTTATGATCGACGGAGTAAATAGTGCCGAGGTGTTCCTGTCGAATATGGACTACGCACAGGTGTCTGCTGCGGTCGTCACGCAGGAGTATATCGACGGACTTCAGAATGATTATCTGTGGGAGGTACAGCAACGGTATCCCGACCGGTTTCTCTGTTGTGGCATGGTTGATGTGAGGCAGCCGGGTTATGTTGAGCAGGGCTTGCAGTTGATAGCACAGGGTTTTTCTGCGATAAAGATTCCGGCCAACCGTTTCCTGTTGCCCGAAGGGAGGGTTTTCCTCACCGACAAGGGCCTGATGTCTCTTTTCAGCCAAATGGAGCAAAAACAGGTAATCCTCTCTATCGACCTGGCCGACGGAGACACGCAGGTGGGTGAAATGAAGGAAATAATCAGCGAATTTCCCGCTTTAAAGATTGCCATCGGTCACTTCGGCATGGTTACCCGTCCCGGCTGGGAGGAGCAGATCAAACTTGCCCTGAACAGCAATGTGATGATTGAGTCGGGGGGTATCACCTGGTTGTTTAACGATGAGTTTTATCCGTTTAGAAGTGCCGTGACAGCCATCAAAGAGGCTGCCTCCATGGTCGGCATCGAAAAACTGATGTGGGGGTCTGATTATCCGAGGACGATTACCGCAATCACTTACCGCATGTCGTACGACTTCGTACTGAAATCGAATCTCCTGACCGAAGAGGAGAAATTTATGTTCCTCCGCTCCAATGCAGCGTCGTTCTACCAATTCAACAACCTGATCGCGCTGCCTTACATTAAAAACATGTCGGAATAAGTGTACACCGGCAGGGTAAACAGGTAATCAAAAGTCATACCCGAAACTCACATAGGGATGGAAACGGCGGGAAAGTTCGGTATAGCCTAACTCAAGTTTCAGGGGCCCGGCTACGGTCAGGTAGGAGTATCCTAAATTGATGCCCAGGAACGATTCTCCATCAAATAAGGTGTGTAAATGGTCGTGATGTATCGTGAAATTGAGGTGGGTATAGAGGTTGCTATTGGAGGTGAAGTTATAATGCAGCATCAGATCGGCGGAGAGTACCATATTTTCCATAAACTCCATACCGGCAGACCCCTGTAAGGCGATCTGCTGGGGCATGTAATGACCATCGGTCCGACCGCCTACCAGGTTTCGGTACATATGTGGCACACTGTCATTTAATATATAGCGGGTTGAGATCCTGGGTGTGATATATATATTTTCATTCAACGAGATCGGTTTGTAAAAATTCATGCTAACAATGCTCAAGGGGCTATCTTCGGCCAGTTTCACAAAATTATCGGTATGCAGGGAGTATTGAAATGAAAAGTAATGACCCGTAGTGGGGAAATAAATCCGGTCGAGGTCATCATACACACCATTCAACAAATAATTGATATAAAGCTGATCATTTATAAACGACTGCGGAGGGTCATAGATACTACCCAATGCCTTATAAAAGTGAAAATGCTCCATTTGGGCTCCCAGGTGCAACATCATGTTTCCGAAATAGAACTCTGAGAAAACAAGGTTCAAGGCATTCCGGGTGAGTCCCAGGTTGTACGACAGCTCACCCCGTTCGTGGATGCCCAGGTCGTTTCTGCTTATCTTGTAATTTATTCCCCCTTTATAGAAAATTCCCCGGTTAATGGAATAATCCACCGTCAGATAGGGATCGCGACTTAGCCTGCCAGTGATATCGAACATGGAATTGAGTGAACTGTTCAGCCGGATTGTGGTATTGGCAAGAATAGCAGCCATGTCATTGGTGTCGAAATGGATTCCCAGATTTAAACGGTTCAACTTTTTCACCTCCACATGAAAAGTCAGGTCGAAAGGCTGCTCTCCCTCGAGTTGGTAATAGGCTCTGGTGAACATCCCGCTTCCATATATCTTTGCAATCATCTCCTCCAGGTCGTTGCGGGTCACTTTGTCATTTTCTATATCGATCCACCTCATGATGTAGCTTTTCTCGCGTGGGGTCACTCCCTCCACAGAGACACGACGAACAAGGAAGGTGTCGAGTTCCAGGTAGGGGTTTATTCTTCTGTTAGGAGCAGTCAAGTGATCGTCATCCTCATCCAGTGACTTTTTCAGGGTAATCAGCTTCTCCCAGTTTTGCATCGCGGCCTTCTTTCCTCTCATGATGATGGTATCGATGCCGGGGTGTTGGAAGTCGAGCAGGCCATAAGGGTGAACATTGGAAGCAATGAGTATATCGGTATCATCGATGTTGCTGGTTAGCTTCTCCTGGCCGATAAAGTTCCAAATCTGCCGGGTTACTTCAGAAATGCTGCCCTTGCTCTTCTCGAGCACCTTTTCATCGACCGAAAAAACGGAGCCAATCACGATATCGGCACCCATGTTTCGCACCAAGTCCACCGGGTAATTATTGACCACACCACCATCGATCAGTAGCATGCTGTCTTTCTCCACTGGCGAGAACATACCCGGCATCGCCATACTGGCTCTGATTGCTTCGGCGAGGTTCCCCTCTCTCATGACTATTTCTTCTCCTGTGCGGACATCTGCGGAAATGCATCCAAAGGGAATGGGAAGATCGTCAAAATGGATGTCGTGCTGATAACCAATGGTTGTGTTAAGAAAAAGGGTGTAGATATTCTGACCGGTATATACGCCGGGAGGGAGCATGACGCCAGCCGATTTATCACCAAAAGGGAGATTATAAGGCAATGAGACCACATACTTATTGTGGTTACTTCGTTGGAAAGCAGGAATATGTTTGCGGTATACGTTGTCGCTCATCAAATGATTCCAGTCCTGTTTCTGAATCAGTGAATCAATCATATCGGCGCTGTAGCCCACTGCGTAGAGTCCCCCCACCACGGCACCCATACTGGTGCCTGCAATATAATCAATGGGAATACCCGCCTCCTCCAGTACTTTCAGTACGCCCACATGAGCAAAACCTTTGGCGCCACCACCACTCAGCACTACGCCCACTTTTTTTCGCCGGGGTTGCTGACTGTTCTTTCGGATTTGCTGGCGTCCATTTTCGGATAATCGTTCCTGTGTGAGCTTCCTATCCTGTGTATCTATTTGATAAACAGCAGGTAAATTCTCCTGTCCGTGAATGACAAAAAGAATGCAACACAGGATGAATGTGGTGATAAAGAGCATTTTTTTCATCGCACATGGATTTAGTCTGCTGATATCAAGTTATTAAGAATTTTAAATATTGACTGTTTCTTCCAATATTTTGTATATCCCCTTGATTCTGCATTGGTTTAGTCTAACAAATTTAGCCAAAAAAAGATCATTTCTTCGTTCAAAGAGGAAAAAATATAGTTGTGACTTCAAACTCAACACCAGACATCATTATAGCTTGCGATGCCCCTGCATGATGACCGTTTCCCTCAATGCACCCACATCTTAAATTTATCCTCTTTTCTTGTAACTTATTACGGCCCATCCATTTAATACGACAGAAATCACTCCCAATGCCAGCAAGTTCCCGGAGACATCGGCCAGCGTGCTACCATTGAGATACAACATCCGGAAAGTATTTGTCAGGTAACTGAACGGGTTGATGGCTGCAATCAACTGAGCCCATGCCGGCATACTGGAGACAGGGGTAAACATACCTCCCAGCAGAATCAATATCAGGATAAAGAACATCACCAGAAAGCTGGCCTGCTGCATCGTCTCGGAGTAGTTGGATATGATGAGTCCCAGACCCGATATGGAGAGAATAAAAACGATGGCACAGAAAAGCAACGCCAGTAGGCTTCCTGCAGGCCACAGCCCGTATAAAAGATATGCAGCAGAAACCGAGATAATCATTACAATCAGTCCGACAACCCAGAAAGGGATAAGTTTGGCCAGGATGAAGTGAACTCTACTCACCGGGGTGACGTTGATCTGCTGAATGGTGCCGTTCTCTTTCTCCATCACGATATTCAATGCGGGTAGAATACCACAGATCAGGGTGAGGAGCAACACCATAAAGCCGGGGATCATGAAGTTTTTGTAATCGAGTGATGGATTATACTTATGTTGAGGGACAATGTCAATCTGTGCCATGCGCATCAGGGAAGCCCGCGATTGCGGCGGCAGCGTATGCATGAGTTCACTGCGCAGCTCCGATGAGAAGTCGTTCACAATCTGTGTAATGTAATTGCTGCCCAGCAGTCCCTGGGTGCCATTGACCGAGTTAACCGCCATGCCCACGCCGGACGCGCGGTTTTTTACCAAATCCACATCGAACGAGGGAGGAATCTCCAGAATCATATCCGTTTCTCCTTGTTCCATGTTCCACATGGCAGTCCGGTAATCGGGTGGGGTGTCGTTCAGGATAAAATAGCCCGAAGCTTCAATTTTATCGGTCAACCTTCTGGAGTAGGTGCTCTTGCTGTGGTCCACGACATCGATTTTGATGTTTTTTATTTCGAAACTGACGGCCCACGGGAATACCAGCAGCACCATGATAGGGTACATCACAATCATTTTCGGAATCAGTGGATTCCGGAACATTTGTTTGAACTCTTTTTCTATGAGGAACTTTAATGTTTTCATCATCTTTCAGTTTTTGGCTGTTTGCAGTAAACGTGCAGCTTTGCCACCTGTAAACTTTATTCGAGTCGCTTTTTGGACTTTGCGATGGTAATGCCCAGCAGGAAGAGAGTCATACCGATCAGCATGAGAATCTCTTTCCAGATCATTGTGAATCCCAGTCCCTGGATCATTACTTTTCGCACGACATCAATAAACCAGCGTGCAGGTACGATGACCGACAATGCCTGCAACAAGTGGGGCATGTTGTCTATGGGGAAGATCATCCCCGAAAGCATCAGCACCGGAATCATGGCGGTGATGGCCGAAAAGATGACCGCGTTCAGCTGTTTATCCACCATGGTGGAGACTGTTAACCCATACGACAAACTTAGCATGATGTAGAGAATGGCAACCAGAAAAAGCAACAGGAGGCTTCCATTCACCGGTACGCCGAGTACGAAGTAACTTAGCAGCAGAATGATGATGAAATCGATGAACGATATCACCATATAGGGAATGGTTTTTGCAAAGATCATGGTTCCCAGTCTCAGTGGCGATGCGAGGAGCACCTCCATGGTGCCGCGCTCCTTTTCGCGGACAATGGAGACAGATGTCATGATGGTACAGATGATCATCATCACGAGTCCCATGATTCCCGGCACAAACATGTAGGATGATTTCATCAGTGGATTGTAGATCATCCGGTTTTCAGTCTGTATTTGAAAAGGAATCTGGATTAGATCGGCTTGTTCCTGTTGAAATCGAGCGATGATGGCAGTCGCATAGGTCGTTGAGATGGATCCCCTGTTGGGATCGGAGCTGTTGGAGAGCAGTTGTATGGCTGCCTTCCCTGTGTACACCATGTTCTCCTGAAAGTTTTGCGGAAAGACCACTGCCAGATCGAGTTTTCCCTTTCGCATCGCTACCTCCACTTCCTCCATCGACTGCATACTTCCCTGATAATTAAAGTAAGCGTTCTGTCTTATACGTTCAGCGATGCCGGTAGTGAGAGCATCGGGGGTGGGGTCGTAGAAAGCCACGCGAATGTCCTGCACCTCCATGTTGATGGCAAAGCCAAACAGCAGGATCTGCACCACAGGTATTCCAAAGATGATCAGTAGCGTCCTGTTGTCGCGTAGGATATGGCGGAACTCTTTATTTACAAATGCGATAAATTGTTTCATGCTTCTTCTCTTTTTGCTTTGCGTGCCAGGTGCTGGAAAACTTCATCCATGGAGTCGGCGTTAAACCGACGCCGCAACTCCGCCGGAGTATCCAGCGCGTCAATGCGTCCGTCCACCATGATGGAGACCCGGTTACAATACTCCGCTTCATCCATGTAGTGTGTAGTGACAAAGACCGTGATACCCTGATCGGCTGCCTCGTAGATCATCTCCCAGAACTGCCGCCTCATAGCCGGGTCCACGCCCCCGGTCGGTTCATCCAGGAAGACAATTTTCGGCTCATGAAAGATGGCCACCGAGAAAGCCAGTTTCTGCTTCCAGCCCAGCGGAAGATATTTCACCATGGTATTGCGTTCTTCCCGGAAGTTCAATCTTTCGAGCAACGCATCTGTTTTTTTAGCAATCACCTTGTCGCTGAGTCCGTAGATGCCCCCGAAAAGGCGGATATTCTCCCACACCCTGAGATCTTCATACAGGGAGAATTTCTGGCTCATGTACCCGATGTTGCGTTTGATCCGTTCATTTTCCTTGATGATATCATAGCCGGCCACGGTGCCTGCCCCTGCCGTGGGCATGCTGATGCCGCAAAGCATCTGCATGGCTGTGGTTTTTCCTGCCCCGTTGGCACCGAGGAACCCGAAAATCTCACCCTCTTCTACGTCGAAAGTAATGTGATCTACGGCGGTAAAATTGCCGAATTTTTTCGTCAGGTTTGATACTGCAATTACTTTTTCACTCATGTTATTCACTTGTCAATGCCATAAAACAGTCTTCTACAGTCGGCTTGATCGGAGCAATGCGTACTTCGCCGAATTCTTTTTCTGCCAGGTATTGTTTTAATTCTCCGGCCTGCAGCCCTTCGGTCACGGTGATGTGAATTTTGTCTCCGAAAGCAAAGCTGGTCTTCACTGCGGCGTGATTACGCAGGGCCGTCAGCAGGGCAGACATGCGGGATCCTTCAACCGACCACAATCGTTCGGCGTATTGATCAATGATACCTTGCGGGGTGTCGCTCGCAATGAACGCCCCTTCCCGAATCAGCGCAATCCGGTCGCAGCGGCTTGCCTCGTCCATATAAGCCGTAGATACCAGGATGGTGATACCCTGCTCCTTCAGTCGTCCCAGCATATCCCAGAACTCCTTTCTCGACACAGGATCCACTCCAGTTGTCGGTTCGTCCAGGATCAATATCTCCGGTTTATGGATCAGTGCACAGCTTAGTGCCAGCTTCTGTTTCATTCCGCCCGAAAGGGCACCGGCCCGTCGTTTTTTAAAAGGTTCTATCTGCTGATAAATATCTTTGATCAGGTGGTAGTTCTCCTCAATGGTGGTGTTGAACAGTGTAGCGAAAAACGTCAGGTTTTCCTCTACGCTCAGGTCCTGATAGAGCGAGAAGCGCCCCGGCATGTACCCGATAATCTGTCGCACCCTCCGGTAATCTTTCACCACATCATGTCCGTTCATGACGGCGGTTCCGCTGTCGGGCGTCAGCAGTGAGGCGAGGATACGAAAAAGTGATGATTTACCGGCCCCGTCCGGGCCAATTACCCCGAACACTTCGCCCTCTTCCACCGAAAATGTGATTCCGTTCAGAGCATTCACTTTTCCTTTGGCGTAGCTTTTGTGTAAATCTTTTACTTCAATCATTTTGTTTTCAATCGCTTGTGCTAAATTTCACTTCACCATACATTCCAATCTTCAAGAAACCATCATTTGGAACGGCAATTTTAAGTGCATACACCAAGTTTGCGCGTTCATTTTTAGTCTGTATGGTTTTGGGTGTAAACTCCGATTTGCTGGAGATCCAGTTGATTTTACCCTTGTAGGATTTCATGTTTCCGTCTCCGTCGTCCACCCGCACGGTTACTTCATCGTTCAGTTTAATCTGTGCAAGTTGATCATTGGTTACATACGCCCTCAGATTCATTGTGTCGGTATCTGCAATCTTAAAGAGCGGCGTACCCATCGTCGCCAGTTCCCCAGCTTCGGCGTACCGGTTGAGGACAGTTCCCGCAATCGGACTGATGATACGTGTCTTTTCAAGCTGATCATCGAGTTGTGCAACCTGTATTTCTAGGGTAGAGCTTTGTGCAGAAATATGTTCACTGCTTTTTTCAAGGGTGGATGTCAATGCCAACAGTTGTTTCTGAAGCAAATCAATTTGAGCCTCTATATCGTCGAGTTGCTTTTGATTGGCTGCGTTGGCTGCAAGGAGCCGTTGAACACGTGCTTTTTCTCGTTCCAATGTGTTTATTTGCTCCTGAATTGAGGCTGTCTGTTTGCGAATGTCAGGCTGCTGTGCCCTTACGCCGCGTGCGTTGGAGAGGAGGCTCATTTTTTGCAGGTGGAGCTGGGTACTGTCGATAACGCCCACCATTTGTCCCTGCAGCAGCTGGTCTCCTTCATTCAGGTTGAATGTCAGAATACGCCCGTTGGCTTGTGAGGAGACGATAATTTCCGTTGCTTCGAAAGATCCGGTTGCGTCGTAATCCTCTTTGTTATTCCTGCAGGAAAGCAACAAGAGCGAGAGAGCTAATGTGGTTAGTAATGTAACTGGTTTCATACTTTGATCTGTTTTTTGCCTGTATGCTGTTTCTATTTTATTTCTGAAAAGCCAATAGATGATTGCTTAGTTATTCGTTGTGTGTTTGAGCGCATAAACCGATAGGAGATACTGAATTTCGTGTAGCGTCTTTGCTTGTTTGGCTGCTTCCTCCGAATTGATTTCCTTCATCAAGTCGGAGACGGTCATTGTGCCATTTTCCACTTTCACCTCTGCCGCTTTCCGTATCAATGTCTGGTGACGGATGATCTCCTCGTCATCGAGCATGGTCTTTTTATATTTTTCGATCTCTGATTGTTGCAGGGGTATCTGCATAAAGAGATTATGTAAAAAGGTCTCCCGTTGGGTGTTCACCGTCTGCTGCTGCAAATCGATTTTCTTTTTGTCATTCTGCAGTGTATACAAATTGGCAAAGTTCCAGGTGAGGCGTATACCACCCAAAAAGTAAGGTGAGAATTCAGTGTCAAACATATTGAGTCCCGGCTTTGCGTAACCACCCTGTACAAATGCGCCCAGCCTGGGCATGTTCTTTGCCTTCAGCAGCGACTTTTGCGTTTCGATCGCTTTCACCTGTGCATTGAACATCTTTAATTCGGGACGATTGATAATGGGAGATATCAACTCGTCGTCGGGATTTGGCTTCACAAAAGTCATGTCTTCATTCAGGGATGTACCGGCTAAGACCGAAAGCATCCGGATATAGGCATCCAGCGTCGCCTCCAACTGAATGCGCTGCTGACCCGCTTTCAGCTGTTCCACTCTCACCGCGCTCAGGTCGGCCTCATTGGCTACCCCGTTTTTCACATAGGTCGCCACATTCTCATAGTTGCGCTGCAGTTCATTTTCCAGAATAGTCTGTTGCTGCAGGTTGCTTTTCATCAACAAGATGCCGAAATAGAGATTGTTCACCCGCTCACGCAACGCGTACATCTCACTGTCCAATTGCTTCTTTTCGACTTCCGCATTGGCCTTCAGGCTTCTTTTCTGTGCAGAAATATTGCCTCCGTCCCAGATAAGTTGATTCAGCTCTGCCAACAGACGGTATTGGTCCTGATCGGGCACTGGAATGGTGAGGGGCGGCATTTCATCCGGCAAATCCACAGCAAGGTGTGTGACGTCCGACTGCCAGGTAGCCTGTGCGGAGATTGTGCCTTGAGGCAGATAAGCCCGGTTTGCATTGGATATATTGAACTCTTTTGTTTTCTCAATGATATCATACCGGGCAATGGCAGGATAATTGGCTTCAGCCTTCTGCTGCATCTCACTCAGAGTGAAGATCTGAGCCGGTAGTAATGCACTGTTTATACAGATCAGGCCCATCAACAAGAAGATTTTTTTTGATCTCATTTTTTGATCTCTTTATTTGGTTATTGCAGTAATCCACTCCAGAATTTTTCCTTTTCTTTCATTCACGAACTCCGGGAACTCCTCTTCCTTCACCAGCCCTGAAGCGGTAATCAGCGGCTTGGCTACAAATGGGAACATGGTAAGGCTCAGTGTATTGATCACAAGATCCACTGCCGACATGGCAACCCCTCTATCCCGCAGTTGTTTATCGATCACTGGTTGAGCGATCTTTCGTGTATTTTGCGTAAGATTCACAAAAAGTTCCCTGTTCACCGACAGTTCATTGAGGATAAAAATGGGTAGCTCCTCATTTTCGAGCAACAGATTCGTGTAATTTTCCGTGATCGTCCTTATTTTGTCTTCGATCGTAATCTGCTCGTCAGACAAAACAGGTCCTACTGCACCGAGTAACATTTTCAATTTCTCCTGCACCACTTTTTTATACAGATTTTCTTTGCTGCCAAAATAATAATTAAGCAGCGCCAGGTTGGTTCCCGCTTCTTCGGCGATATCCCGGGTCTTTGTCGCAGCATAGCCTTTCTGGGAGAAGAGTTTGTTGGCTGCCAGGATAATTTTCTGCTCTGTTGTGACTGTTTCCATCAATTCTTTTTAATTGTTATCGGGACAAAAATACTTTCTATTTTTGATTTAAACAAATGATTTAATCAAATGTTTAAGTCTTCTCAAAAGTTTAACATTCTCTTTCAGAAAAGGGAATATTTTTTCAACTTTTCCAATATAAAAAGTAGGATTGTGCCGGTGGCGACTTTTCCAAACGTAGTGTGAGTCGGGTTCAGGTAACAGGATAATATTGGATGAACCAATGATAAAAAATCTCCAATCCTTTTTCTATTGAGGTGTCTGGCCGGTAATTAAAATTGTGTTGCAGCAACGAGGTATCGGCATAGGTAGAGACCACATCGCCCGGTTGCATCCCGGTCATTGTTATGTTAGCCTTCTTACCTGTCACCTTTTCTATCTCCGAGAGGAAATCAAGCAGTTTTACAGGAGCGGAGCACCCCATGTTGTAAATTGTATGGGGTATTTTTTTTGCCGGAGGTGAAGGTATAATTTTCTTGACACCCTTCACGATGTCATCAATAAAAGTAAAGTCGCGCTGCATATCCCCATGGTTAAAGAGGCGGATTGTTTCTCCTTTCGTGACCGCCAACATGAACAGGAAGGGAGCCATATCGGGGCGTCCCCAGGGCCCATAGACCGTAAAGAAACGAATGCCGGTGGCCGGGACGTGATATAGCTTGGTATAAGAATAAGCCATCAGTTCGTTTGCTTTTTTGGTAGCGGCATACAGGCTGACGGGATAATCCGTTTTATCGGACTCTTTGAACGGTGTATGGGCCCTATCCCCGTATACACTGCTGGAATTGGCATAGACCAGCTGTTTTACCGGATGCTGTCGACAAGCTTCGAGGAGATTGAGAAACCCTGCAATATTGGCTTCGATATAGGCAGACGGGTTTTGTAATGAGTATCTTACGCCTGCCTGGGCTGCCAGATGAACCACATGAGAAAAATTTTCTTTCACAAAAAGAGTGTACAACCTTTTTCTATCGTTCAAATCCATCTTGATGAATTGATAGGACTTAAAGATGCTGCTTTGTACATATTCTCCCGGCTCTGTTTCCTTATCTTCAATGCCGGTCTCCCTAAGCCGTGCATATTTGAGCTGTACGTCGTAATAATCGTTGATGTTATCGATGCCAATCACATGATGTCCCTCACGCAGCAAGGCTCGTACGACATGAAATCCAATAAATCCGGCTGCACCCGTAACCAATATTTTCATCATGATCAGTTTAAAAAATAACTATTGCATGTTCTCCTATCTGATACTGTGTCTTGTTGGACACAGCAGCACGTATATCCGGGTCGTTTTGAATATCCTTCATTCGCAGCATAAGCAGCCTGTTTTTGGGTGGTACGTTCAGGATATCTTCCTTATCCACTTTAATGATATCTTTTCCCAGGTACACATCCATGTTCTCCGCACGTTTAATGTTGTAGACCCAATAGTCGGCAATTCCGTGTTCTTCCGACAGTTCTACTGCTTTTTCGCATAGATTTCCCCATCCAATCCGGCTGTTTAATTGCGGCATTGACCAGCCAAGGATGAAGATGGCCGCTAAAAAACCCACTGCCAGTGTGTTGATAACCTGATAAGTCCGTTTTTTCAGATATAAGAAATAGATCATGAGCAACCCAGTGATGGTGAGTATGCCTACTCCTGCATAAACAAACGGGTTCGCCAGATACTGCAGTTCTTCGGTACCGCTCAAATAGATTGTTGCCGGCAACGAAAGAATCAATATGATTGCCGGAAAGGCCACGGCCAATTTGATCCATCCGTTTTGAAGGTTGAACTTCCCGAGTAACACAACAGATAGCGAGATCATGAATGGAATGGCCGGTAGTGAATAGATGCCCAGTTTTGAACTGATCAGAGAGAGCAGTACCAGTGTCGATAAAATTATGATAGCAAAAAATTGTTCCAGTGTACTGTTTATCCTCTTTTTGATGATGCCAGCAATAAATAGTCCAATTGCCAGCAGCGACCAGGGAGCCAATGAATACCAGATAGAGATCGCGTAGTAGTAAAAAGGCTCTTTATGGTGAAAAGAGTTGATGCCGCGGCCTACTGTTTGGTGAACCAGCAGATTGTTCAGATAATCGTTTCCACCTTCAACATATACGCCTGCAAACCAGACAATACATCCCAAGAGAATGATCAGTAGACTCTTCCAGCCCCAGTACCTTTTAAAATCAGGCAATCTCTTTCGATAAAGCAAAAACAGTATGGTTGAAACGAAAGGAATTAAAATGCCCAACGGCCCTTTTGAGAAGAGTGCCAGAAACACATACAGTGGAAACAGCCATTCGTCTCGTTTACGACCTTCTCCCTGGAACATTTTATAAAAAGTATACAAGGAAAGAACAATGAACATGTTCATCAGCATATCCATACGGACTACCAGGGTAACACCCACAAACAACCCCGTGGTCATCAGCATCAGCGGAGATGTCATTTGGTTTCCCCTGTGCTGTTCTGTTACTCCGCTATCCCCGGACAAAACGTTCTCCTCCTCCCTGCGAATCCACTTCGACAGGGTTATCAGTACAACCAGTGCCGGAATAATGGACAACAGTGCATAATACCACATCCTGTGTTCTCCCAGTATCCACTTCCCGGTCATCATCAACCAGAAATGGAGTGGGGGCTTGTCGGCGTATATTTCGCCCTGATTGGTGAATGTGAAAAAATTTCCATTTTGTAGCGCCTCATCCACAATACTCAGGTAACGCAACTCATTATTGGGTGTAAAGTCGCGTAAAATGATGGTGGGCAACAAAGCGATAAACCAGATGAGATAAATATACTTATTTTTCATACACCGTGATTTTCCTGCTTTTATAAGCAATCATTATATTCCTGATATATGCCACAAAACCAAAAGATTGTCCCAATAACAATACGGGATCCTGTCGAAAAATGGCATAGCTGATGATGATGGAAGAACCGACCAGACTAATAATCCAAAAACCTACGGGAAGGATCGATTCATGCCGGGCTGCCGAATAGAGGAACTGGTAGACAAATCGCAACGCGAATATAACCTGTCCCGCCGAGCCGAAAATCAACAGTCCCAATGGCACATCTTTGTTGTGGAAAAAGGTGTCGTCAAATACGGATAAATCACGCAGTATAAAACCAGTCGCCACCACAGGAGTCAGTATCAGCAGTATTTTAATGATGTTTGCTATTTTCTTCCATTGATCCTGCATGTACA
>CAZRRC010000011.1:49943-51188 GCA_964602395.1 uncultured Proteiniphilum sp.
ATCAGCAGTATTTTAATGATGTTTGCTATTTTCTTCCATTGATCCTGCATGTACAGGTTCCACAAATAGATATAATAGGACAGGAACTGACCGAGAATAATGGCAAAATCGTTGCGCAACACACCGTATACAAACAACAAATATGAGCCTAAAACGCTCAGAATCCAGAAAATGGGAGGTGAAAGTACTTTTCCGGCCTTTTCCGATGCAATCCATTGATAGAGGATGCGAGCAGAAAAAAAGAGTTGCGCCAGAAAACCAATGGCAAAAATCCAGCTGTTATTCTCCTGCATGTTTAATCCAGATTGTTTTCATTCACGTGATAGTTGATGTATCTCTTTTTCATCCAACGGTAGGCGAAGCAGTCGATAAACGGACCGGATAACCGGTTCCAGAGGTGATACTTCGATGTACCTGCCACGCGCGGATAATGGCGCACGGGTGTCTGTTTCACTTTGCCGTTTTGGAGCAGAATCAGTGCAGGCAGAAACCGGTGCATACCATTGAAAAGAGGGATGCGTCTGGCTGAATCCGTATGCATCACTTTCAGCGGGCATCCGGTATCTGAAACGCCATCGTGGGTCATCATCCGCCGGTAACCGTTTGCGATTTTCGATTGCAGGTTCTTGAAAAACGAGTCTTTGCGGTTCGCCCTGATACCCGTCACCATCTCGTAATTTGAGATATCCTGCAGCAACAGATTAAAGTCGTCCGGATCTGTCTGCAGGTCGGCATCCATATACCCCACATAATCGGAAAACGTATGATCAATACCTGCTTTCAAGGCAGCGCTCAGTCCTCCGTTTTCTTTGAGGTTGAGATAAAAGAAAGAGTCATTCCGGGCACATATTTCCTGGATTCTCCGTAGGCTGTCATCTTTTGATCCATCATTTACAAACAGCACACATGTGAGAAAAATGGAATGAGGCAGAAATTGTTGTAGTTTTTTTTCCAGTGTATAGATGTTATCCTCCTCGTTGTAGACAGGTATCACAATGGTGAACCTGAAAAGTGCGGTGCCATTTGTTTTCACATGCATGTCGTTCTCTTTATTAAAGGTTACTTGGTCATATTACTTACCAGGATACTCCGGAAACTCCTCCGTATGAGCAATATACCCAACACTACGAAGGGAGTGGGAGAGTGCCGTGTTTGATTTTTCAAAATGATCCGGGAAATGTAGACAATTATTATTTCTGACAATTCAAATCGGAACAAATATTTTTTTAAGACCCCATGTCACGT
>CAZRRC010000012.1:0-37920 GCA_964602395.1 uncultured Proteiniphilum sp.
AGTGGACTGTCACCTGGAACGCAACTGTTGCCGATGGCAAGCTGTCACTGGCCGGATTTCTTGATTTGTGGTCAGAAAACAAGGATCATACGGGAGCTGAGTCAGGGAAAAAGCTTATCATGTTAAGTGAACCGCAGCTTTGGTATAACTTCACCCCCAATTTCGCGCTGGGTACCGAGGTAGAGCTTAGTTACAACTTCGTAGTGGGTCCCAATCATTTCTACGCTATCCCCACGCTGGCTACCAAGTGGAATTTCTAACATTTAACAAACAACATCATGCTGGAAAAACTTTTCAAGTTAAAACAAAATAACACCACGGTACGCACCGAGTTGGTCGCAGGAGTCATCACTTTCCTCACCATGTCTTATATTCTGGTAGTGAACCCCAATA
The DNA here is from genome assembly GCA_964602395.1 of uncultured Proteiniphilum sp. Classification (GTDB taxonomy): domain Bacteria; phylum Bacteroidota; class Bacteroidia; order Bacteroidales; family Dysgonomonadaceae; genus Proteiniphilum. Next base: position 394 of record CAZRRC010000012.1, read on the forward strand.
TCCTGAGCGCATCGGGAATGGATAAAGCTGCACTGTTCACCGCTACGGCGCTCGCCAGCGTATTGGGAACCCTGTTTATGGCATTCATCCCCAACCTACCCATCGCGCAGGCACCGGGTATGGGATTAAACTCTTTCTTTGCTTTCTCAGTGGTGCTTGGCTTGGGATACTCCTGGCAGATGGCGCTCACAGCTGTTTTTATTGAAGGCATCATCTTCATTATCCTTACCTTTTTTAATGTGCGCGAAATGATCGTAAAAAGTATCCCCTCGACGATCAAAAACGCTATTCCGGTGGGAATAGGTCTCTTCATAACATTCCTCGGCTTGCAGAATGCAGGACTGATTGTAAGGGACGAAAACACTATGGTCACCCTGGGAGCCATGTCGAACCCACACGTGTGGGTTGCGTCACTGGGACTTATTTTGACCGCCGTGTTGTATTATAAAAAAGTACATGGAGCTTTCCTAATTGGGATTGTAGGCGCCACTGTGTTTGCAATCATCCTGGGACTTGTGCAGATGCCCTCGGGAAGCATTGTTTCGCTGCCACCCGACATTTCTCCTGTTTTTGCAAAATTTGAATGGGAACATATCTTTACGCTCGATATGCTGATCGTGGTATTCACCTTCCTTTTTGTGAATCTGTTCGATACCATCGGTACACTATTGGGTGTGGCTTCTAAAATTGGAATAACCGACAAAGATGGCAATTTCCCCCAAATCAAGAAAGCGTTGTTCGCTGATGCCCTGGGTACCACCTTTGGTGCGGTAATAGGTACCAGTACGGTGACTTCTTACGTGGAAAGTGCTTCGGGTGTGGCTGTGGGTGGACGTACCGGCTTGACCTCTCTCTCCACTGCAACCATGTTCCTGCTGGCCTTGTTTCTGGCTCCACTTTTTCTGATGGTTCCTGCAGCAGCTACTGCACCGGCTCTCATCCTGGTAGGTTTGTTCATGATTACCTCGGTGGTGAAGATCAATTTTGATAATATGACAGAAGCATTGCCAGCCTTCCTCACCATTGTGATGATGCCTTTTGCTTTCAGTATTGCCCAGGGAATTGTTTTCGGTATGTTGTCATACGTGCTACTGAAAGCATTAAGCGGTAAATGGAAACATATCTCGGCGACCATGTGGGTCATATTTGTGCTGTTCATCGTGAAAATGGTCCTCGATGGAATGAATGTAATGTAGTATCTGCCGGTCAGCATCCGGCAGCTCCTTGCTGATTATTTATTCAATTTTCAGCAAGCTAGGAGAGTATTCGTTTGCTTTTTAGCGATGAATTGACTACTTTTGCGCTCTCATACAAAACATTATCAAAATTAATTCATATTTATGGCAACAACCGCTGATTTCAGGAACGGGATGTGCATCGACCTGGATGGACAATATTATTTTATAGTCGAATTTCTTCACGTAAAACCTGGTAAAGGTGCCGCATTTGTGCGTACCAAGCTGAAAAATGTAGCCACCGGACGCATTCTCGACAAGACCTTTAACTCGGGTGTGAGAGTGGATGAAGTGCGCATAGAACGCCGTTCTTTCCAATATCTGTATCGCGATGATATGGGATACAATTTCATGAACACCGAAACGTTCGAACAGCTTCCCATACCAGGCGAGCAAATCGAAGGAGTGCAGTTCCTGAAAGAAGGAGATGTGGTGGAGGTGCAGATTCATGCCGAAAGTGGTACCATCCTTACCGCTGAAATGCCCACCCACGTGGTACTGGAAATTACCTATACGGAACCGGGTATCAAAGGCGATACAGCTACCAATACGTTGAAGCCGGCTACGGTTGAAACAGGAGCTGAGGTACGTGTACCACTCTTCATCAATACAGGTGAAAAAATAAAGGTGGATACTCGCGACGGATCTTACGTGGAACGTGTTAGGGAGTGATGAGGTAAAAAGTTGTTTGTCACCTCGTTATTTCTTTGTATGTTTGTTTCGTTTTATGACTGAAACGAAATATCATGGGTAAGTTAAGCATCAAAGAATGGGCCGAGGAAGATCGTCCACGTGAGAAGTTACTCCTGAAAGGGCCATCGGCCCTGTCTAACTCCGAGTTGTTAGCAATTTTGATCGGCTCGGGCAATAGGGAGATGAGTGCTGTGGAGTTGGGTAAGCGTATTTTACAGCAAGTAGGTAATGACCTCAATCTGCTGGGAAAGATGGACGTTTCTGACTTCACCCGACAGTTCAAAGGAATTGGTCCGGCAAAGGCAGTCACATTGATTGCAGCGTTGGAATTGGGAAGGAGACGAAAGTCGATTAAAGGGAAAGTGAGAAAAAAAATATCATCGTCACGCGATGGTTATCACTTTCTCTTTCCCATTCTGTCTGATCTGAACCACGAGGAGACCTGGGCCCTGTTGACTGACCGTTCCAACCAGGTGGTGACTACCATGCAGGTAAGTCGTGGCGGTATCTCTGGCACAGTGGTGGATGTTCGGTTGGTCCTCAGGGAAGCACTCAATCATTATGCCTCGGGCATTATCCTGGGACACAATCACCCCTCGGGAAACTGCCGCCCAAGTCCACAGGATACCCATATTACGAAGAAACTGAAAGAAGCTGCCCAATGGATGGATATCACCTTGCTCGATCACATCATCGTGGGTGGTGATCATTATTTCAGTTATGCCGATGAGGGAATCATCTGAGGGAAATAAACAATATCCCGAAAAATCGGTTTAATAAGAAAATCAGATTATGAACGAGGAGTTACAAGCATTACAAGATAAAATAGTGGTCATGCTTCGCACCGTGTATGACCCTGAGATACCTGTCAATATATACGATCTGGGGATGATTTACGATGTGGACATCGATGATCACAACAATGTAAACATCGAGATGACTTTTACATCGCCCAGTTGTCCCGCTGCTGACTTCATCCTGATGGATGTGCAGCTTAAGGTGGAGTCTATACCCGAGGTGAATAGCCTGGATATCAACCTTACCTTCGATCCTCCCTGGGATCGTTCCATGATGAGTGAAGAAGCCTTGCTGGAGTTGGGGATGATGTAATTTGCCATGACTTCAGTGAAGAGTATAACCGTGAACAAGAAATTTTATTTTCTCTCCGATGCCCATCTAGGTTCTGTATCGCATCTCAGTTCCATTGACACAGAGCGTAAATTGTGTCGCTGGCTTGACGCTGTGAAGCAGGATGCGGCAGCAATTTTTCTCCTGGGAGATATCTTCGATTACTGGTTCGAATACAAACATGTGGTGCCGAAAGGTTTCACTCGTTTGCTGGGTAAACTGGCTGAGGTGACCGATGCCGGAGTGGAAGTCCATTTTTTTATCGGAAACCACGATATATGGCTCACCGATTACCTCACGAAAGAATGTGGTATGATCCTTCATTTCGGACCACTGGCGACCGATATTCAGGGAAAGAATTTTTTTATGGCGCATGGGGATGGGTTGGGTGATGAATCTCGATCGTTCCATCTACTGCGAAAAATGTTTCACAGCCAATTTCTGCGAAAATGTTTCTCCGCTATTCACCCCCGCTGGACCGTACCGCTGGCACATATCTGGTCGAACAACAGCCGAGAGAACGGCGGTGTGCAGGAGTATCTGGGTGAAGATCGCGAATACCTGATCCGTTTTGCGAAAGAAAAGCTGACCTCGGCTCCCGATATCAACTATTTCGTTTTTGGGCACCGCCATATTTTACTGGACCTTCCCATCGCAGAGCAGAGTCATGTTGTGGTGTTAGGTGATTGGATCACCTTCTTCTCTTATGCTGTTTTTGACGGAGAAACCATGAAATTGGAGCAATTTGAATCCTGAAGACGGAGAAGAGATTGACTACACCGTGTGAAATTCCGTGATGCAGCATCCCATCAAACGAAAACATACTAGTAGGATTACATCAGCTTCCTGAAAAAATCCCAGATGACAATTCCTGCGGTTACCGACACATTCAGGGAATGTTTGGTGCCATATTGAGGAATTTCAATGCAGCCGTCGGCAGCATCTACAATGGCTTGTTGTACTCCATGTACCTCATGACCGAAGATCACGGCATATTTTTTCTCTTTCTCCAATGTAATCGTTTCCAATGAAATGCTGTTCTCAGCCTGCTCAATGGAAAAAACAGTGTAACCGGCGGTTTTCAATGCCTGCAGCGCTTCCTTGGTCTCCTCGAAATAGCGCCAGCTCACCGCATCCTCCGCTCCAAGGGCTGTTTTGTGAATCTCCACGTTGGGTGGCGTGGCGGTGATGCCACACAGCAGGATCTCTTCCACACGGAAGGCATCGCTTGTCCGGAAGACCGATCCGATATTGTGCTGACTGCGTACATTGTCGAGCACCACCACCAGTGGAATCTTCGCGGCTTCCTGGTATGCGTCCACACTCAGACGGTTTAGTTCCTCCAGTTTCAGTTTTCTTCGTTTCATATTATTAGCGCTTTGTGATCAACTTTTGGAATGAGACCTTAATCTTGTTCAGTTTTGTTTTAATGAGTTATTTTACCACCGCACGTATCACAAACCAAATATGATGCAACAAGGTAGACGGCTGTCCGTAATGTTTTACCATGATGCGATAGCGCTCTTTCAGAGAGGCTTTCCGGTTGGTGGTAGTCATTCCCTCATTCAGATAGTTGATGAGGGTGAGGTGGGTGTTGTGCAGGTTTTTAGATTTCTTCATCATGCGGATGCACCAGTCGAAATCGGATGAAAAACGGTAGGAGAGATCATACGGTTCAAAAAGTTCTCTTTTTACAATAAACGCCTGGTGACATACCAGCATTCCCTGTGTGAAACTTTTCCAGGATAGTTTCTCCGGTGCGCGTAGTCTGCGCATATGGAGAAAAAAACCATTTTCATCTACGATGGCTGTTTCGCCATATAGGATGTCAGGTGCTTCTCCGTTCTCTATGGTGCGCATCATCTTCTCTACACTGTCGGACGCGAAAAAAGTATCCCCCGCATTCAGGAAGCAGAGATAGTCTCCAGAAGATCTTGTGAAGGCTTTGTTCATCGCATCGTAGAGTCCCTTGTCCGGTTCGCTGACCCAATTTATTTTCTCATTTTCATATTGCTGAATCAGCCCCACGGTGTTGTCTCTTGAATTCCCATCGGCAATCACGTGCTCAATATAAGGGTAGGATTGTTCCTGCACGCTTTGCAATGTCCGTTCCAGCGTGTGTTGTGCATTGTAAGTGACAGTGATGACCGATAATTTTTTCATGATCTCGTGTAAATATCCTTATATTGCATTACAATAGATTCCTGTGCGTATTCTTGCAGCACTTTCTCACGTGCGTTGGCCGACAGTGTCTCTGTATCGGCTTGGTACAAAGTCCATAAGATCCCATTTGCCAGGTCTTCGGCATCTTTGTATTTCACCAGGTAGCCATTTTTTTTATGTGAGATCATCTCGGGAATACCGCCTATGTTAAATCCCACACACGGTGTGCCGCATGCCATCGCCTCCATGAGGGTGTTGGGTAGATTTTCCTGTAACGAGGGTGTTACGAACAGGTCGGCGACATTATACACTTCAGCCATTTTGTTTGATGGAACAAAACCCATGCTGTGTGTGGGCAAATTAAGTTTCTCCACCAACTCTTCACCGTGGGTGCCGGCTATCAGGTACATGATGTTGTTGGGATGCTTGGCGATAAGCCGGGATGCTTCCAGCAGATAGTCGATTCCCTTTCTGGGATCGGATGCTTTTACAGCTGCAAACAACACAATCTTACGATCCCCGGGCAGGTTGAGTTGCTTGCGTATGGCCGATTTATCCCGGGGATGATATAGCTCTGTATTGATGGGATTGGGGATGGATACCACCGTGTGCCCTTGTGTGAGCGGGCTTTTGATTGCCAGCTCCTTGAGCCAGTTGCTGCAGGCCACAAAGGTGATGGCTCCCTCTTTGTAGGCAGCCTGTTTTTTTATGAACACCCGATGTGAGAGATCATCCGGTGAGCTTGTGGCCAGATAGGGACAGTTGCCGCATGATTGTAGGTAGTTTCTGCAAGTTCCTGCATGGTGACAGATTCCGGTAAAGGGCCACATGTCGTGCATTGTCCAGACTACTTTTTTGCCGGAGGAGAGGATTTTCTTCACTTCATCGACCGATAACATTCCCTGGTTGATCCAATGAAGGTGAATCACATCGGCTTCCTTGAAAATGGGCAATTCCGTAATGGAATGACCGGTATTGGCAACAGAGATGTCGAATAGGTTTTTCTTTGAAAGCCTGTTTTGTAAGAAGATATTTCCCCTTTCCCAATAAAAATAAAGCCTGTTTAACTGTTTGGTGCCTGCTGACACTACATGGCAGTCGGCCGACTGCTTGTCCCGGACAATCATTGTTGCATTATCCCCGCAGGAACGCAGCGCTTGCATCAGCCTGAATGCTGCCACAGCGGCTCCGCCGTAAATATCAGATGTACTTACAATGAGAATGTTCATGTGGTTATTTTTGTAAATGCATCCAGGTAACGATTACTTACGCTCTCCAGGTTGATGCTCTCCTTGATCACACGGAAAGAAGCATTTCCCATTTTCTCTCTCAATAGGGGATCTCTGAGCAGCAGGCCTATTTTGTCAGAAAGATCCGCTGCGTTGTTTCCCTGAAAGAAAAGACCGTTTACGTTATGGGTGACCAGATCTCGCTCGGTTCCGTCGCACACAGAGCAAATAACCGGCAGGGAGTAGGTCATCGCATCGTTTATGGATAGCCCACCCATCCCGGCCAGGACGTAGATGGATGAGGCGCTCATATAGGCGCCGATTGTTTTTGGGTCGTAAATGCTGCCGGTAAAAAGGACTTTCCGGTCAATACCCCGCTCCTTTGTTTGTTTTTCTAGAGCCTTCCTTTCGGGACCATCGCCCACGATCAATAACTCGGCATCGGGAAACTCTGTCAGTACTTTTGAGAAAGCTTCGATGAGCAAATCGACCCGTTTCCATTTGACCAGTCGCCCCACATGGATAATCCTGCGGTCGTTAGCAGGAAGGATGGGCGGTTCCTGAAGAAGCTGTTGTTTTTCGTACAACAGGGCCTCACTGTCACCGGTATTGTAAGTAACGAAGACACGCTCTTCAGGGATGCCGTAGGTGGGCATGATGGTTTTTCCCAGTGAGGAATAGGCTAATGCTCCGTCAGCTTTTGTGTAGCAATATCTTCTTATCTGCATGATGACCCATTGTTTGAGGTGAAAGAGAAGCCCTCTACTTAAAAGCTTCATCTCCTCGTTGTACATCGGGTTCTCCCTGAAGTATGCTACTGACTTGCAATAAGGGGGTACTTGAAAGGGTATCTCCCGGATTACCAATCGCACGTTGTTTTTGCGGAGCGCCTTTCTGAGCGAAGGATACCAGAAAAACTGAATGAAATAGGGCCATCCTGCTACGAAGATGTCTGGTTTTTCCGCTTCGACTATTCGGGACAGGGCAGGGATGCCATTTTTTCCAAATACTGCTTTTTTTTCGTCGCTTTCGATGATTTTATATCTTGCCTTTTGCCCATCAATTACCTGTACCCCTTCACCCAATGAGCTGCTTTTCCCAGTGGGAATCACCGTGATCACTTCCACTCCTTTTCCTGCGATCTTATGTAACAAAGCGTCCATGTAGAGTGGAATGCCGCTGAAAACAAACAAAACTTTCATGTCGCTACAAGGGAGATTAAAACTCTGTTTTAGCCGATAATATGTTTCTCTCCAAAACGTGCAAGGTCACGTCGCGGCCTACTTCAATTCCTTTCAATAAAAGCTGATCTTTTGTTGTTTTGTAAGCCAGTTCTGGCATGTTGTTGTCGCCACTCAAATGACACAGCCAGATGTTGCGCAGATCGGAGGTGAAATTGTTTGCCAGGAACTCAGCCGTCTGGCGGTTGCTCAGGTGTCCGGTACCGGAGGTAATTCTGCGCTTGAGGTAGTAGGGATAACGACCATTTTCCAACATCTCCTCGTCGTAATTGCTTTCGATGATCAGATGATTGGCCTTGCAGATATAGTAGGCTACTTCATCGGTGATGGCACCCACATCGGTCGCCAGTGTCATCTTATGCCCGTCAAATTCGAAGAAATACCCTGCGTTGTCGTTGCTGTCATGGGGGACATCAAAAGCCGTGATTTTGAAATCCTCGATCTCGAAAGGTTTCCCTTTTTCGATATACTTTGCGGAACCGTTGAGATTGTTATGGATCAGGGGGCAATTGGCAATTCCACGATGCACCTCCCGGGTTGCATAGACTGGGATGTGCATCTTTTCGCCCAGGTATCCGGCCGATTTGATATGGTCGTAATGATCGTGAGTGATCAGGATGGCCATGATAGAAGAAAGCTCGATCCCGTATTCAGCCAGTCGTTTTCTGATTACACGCGGTCCAAGGCCGGCGTCGATGAGGATGCCATAGTGCGCGTTGCCCATATAGTAACAGTTGCCACAACTGCCGCTACTGAGGCTGAAGAAAGAAATTCGGTCTGCCGGGAAAAGTTTGTATTGCATAGTGAACGCAAAGATAATAAGTTTTCGAGAACAATCTTTTAAAACAATTGTCCCGACAAACGCACACATGTTTGGTCGTACGCATCCATCATCTCCTTTACCACTTCCGCTGCGGGAATCACCTGCTTGATGTGTGACGCAATCTGTCCGATTTCCAGTTCACCCTCTGTGAGGTCGCCCTCAAAAATGCCACGCCTGGAGCGACCCCGTCCCAACAGCGTCCGCAGCTCGTCGGCCGAGGCTCCCCGATCTTCCAGCTCCTGCACCTGTTGGTAGAACTCGTTCTTGATCATCCGCGTAGGACTCACTTTTTTGAGTGAAAGCTGCGTATCACCCTCATTCAGTGAGAGACATCGCTGTTTGAAGCTATCGCTGGCAGAGCTTTCCTCGGTCAATGCAAATCGGGTACCCACCTGTACAGCTTCGGCTCCCAGCGCAAACATGGCTGCCATAGCTTCGCCAGTAGCAATGCCGCCGGCCGCAATAAGAGGCAGCGCCACCGCCTGCCGCACCTGTGGAATGAGTGTGAGGGTAGTGGTTTCTTCTCGTCCGTTGTGGCCACCTGCCTCAAATCCCTCCGCTACGATGGCGTCGACACCTGCTTCGGCAGCTTTCTGGGCAAATTTGGAACTGGAAACTACATGCGCGACCAGGATGTCGTGTTCTTTTAATTGGGTAGTCCATGTTTTGGGATTTCCGGCAGAAGTAAAGACAATGGGTACTTTCTCCGCCATCACAATCTGCATGATCTCCTCAATCTGTGGATACATGAGGGGTATATTTACGCCAAAAGGTTTGTCGGTAGCAGCCTTGCATTTCTGTATATGCTCCTGCAATCTTTCGGGGTGCATTGATCCAGCTCCTATAAGTCCCAGTCCACCTGCGTTACTTACCGCCGATGCCAATCGCCAGCCGCTGCACCAGACCATTCCTGCCTGTATAATTGGGTAGCGGATTCCGAAAAGTGTTGTAATCCTGTTTTTGTGCATTGTTTTAATTTTGTACAAAGATAACATTATCTCCATTTTTTACCATCTGATCTGCGGTTTAGATTTTTTTTAGTAGCTTTGCACATCGTTGCCCGTTGTCTCTACAAAAGGGTTGAACAATTGAACGGTAATTTCAAAATTGATATATCCCAGACATTATGAATGTCCTTCTACTTGGCTCCGGTGGCCGTGAACATGCAATGGCGTGGAAGATACGCAAAAGTAGCTATCTGAATAATCTGTACATTGCTCCCGGTAATGCCGGCACTGCTTTGCTGGGCACAAACGTCCCCATCGGTGTGACCGATTTTGAAGCGATGAAACAGTTCTCACTCGACCACGATATCGACATGGTGGTGGTGGGACCCGAAGATCCGCTGGTTAACGGTGTGTATGATTTTTTTCATAAGGATGAAGATATTTGTCACATTGCTGTGATAGGGCCCTCGCAAAAAGGTGCACAACTGGAAGGGAGCAAGGACTTCGCGAAGCAGTTCATGCAACGTAATCATATTCCCACAGCACGCTACAAGAGTATTACACTCGATAACATCGCGGAAGGAAATGAATTCCTCGATGCCCTTCCTTCACCCTATGTCTTGAAAGCCGATGGGCTGGCTGCCGGAAAAGGAGTGCTCATCCTCCATAATCTGGATGAAGCCAAAAGTATGCTGCGGGAGATGCTTCAGGGCAAGTTCGGTGAAGCCAGTAGGAAGGTGGTGATCGAAGAGTTTTTATCGGGAATAGAATGTTCGGTTTTTGTGCTGACAGATGGCCTCTCCTATAAGATACTTCCTGTAGCGAAAGATTATAAAAGGGTTGGTGAGCAGGATACCGGATTGAATACAGGTGGTATGGGAGCCGTATCTCCTGTTCCTTTTGCCGATGATATTTTCATGGAAAAGGTGCGTACACAAATAGTAGAGCCCACCGTGAAAGGGTTGCAGGACGAAAAGATAGATTATAAAGGATTCATTTTCCTGGGTTTGATCAATGTGGAGGGCGAGCCCAAAGTAATTGAATATAACGTGCGCATGGGAGATCCCGAAACCGAGGTCGTGCTGCCGAGAATTAAATCAGATTTGCTGGAGTTGTTCATTGGTGTAGCCACCGAGACACTCGGTGAGCGCTTGCTGGAGATCGATGATCGTTATGCAACGACAGTGGTAATGGTATCTGGTGGCTATCCCGAAGCATATGAAAAAGGGAAACAGATTGAAGGACTCCAAAACGTGGAAGATAGCCTTGTTTTTCACGCGGGTACCGAAAACCGCCAACAGGAGGTGGTTACTTCGGGGGGACGTGTGCTTGTGGTCACATCGTATGGCAAGACCATGGAAGAGGCACTGCACACATCATACCGCAACATTGAGAGAATAAATTTCGATAAAGCCTATTATCGGAAAGATATCGGTTTCGACCTCCACATCCGCTAAAAGGCGGTTTTAGTCATGCATGCTGTTGTCAGATTTTACAGAACCTATCTAATTGAGGGGCATTTTGTTTCGCTGGCAGTCTCCCTTGTTGTTCTGGTTATGCGTGCTCTCCTCTTTTTCGGGAATGATGGTATCCCGATTGTATACAGTGATACCGGATACCTGTGGCGCTATGTGGCTCCCTTTTTTTCTGATCCATTAATCTCTCTCTTTGCATCTACTCTGTCGGTTTTTCTAATTGCCTCCCTTATTTCGCTTTTGAACAACCGATTTACATTGCTCCGCTCACGTTCTGCCCTTCCCTTTGTGTTGCCTCTTTTTCTGCTTAGCCTTCATCCCTGGTTTCTGGTGATGACGGCCGATTATGTAGCCCTGCTCTTTATCTTGATAGCCTTTTTCCCCTTGTTGCGATCGTATCAGTCGCCCGACGCAACCCTTTACTCCTTTCGCTCAGGTATACTGATAGGTGTAGCTTCGTTGTTTCAGATTTATGCACTCGCGTTACTTCCCTTATGGTGGCAAGGTGAACGTTCGATGCGCGGCCCGCAGTTTCGCTCATTCTTGTCTTCTTTGTTTGGCTTGTGTCTACTCTATCTATCTCTCTTTTCTATCTTTTTCCTTCAGGACAACCTCCCGGCATTCGTGGAACCTTTTCTTTATTTTGTCTCTTTCTCTTTGCCGCTGCTGCCCGATTACTCATGGATGGAGTGGGTTATGGTTGTGCTGTTAGTACTTTTTTTTATTTCGAACATGGTGCTCAGCATCAAAACCTATTCGCGTGACAAGGTGCTGACATTGAATTTTATGCAATTTCTGGTTTTCCTGATTCTATTCCTGCTTCTCCTTCAGATATGTTATTGGCAGGAGACCCTTTTCTTTCTCACGCTCAGTATTGCATTGATATCCTACATGAATGCTTACTTTTATACGAGAACCCAATCACCTGCTTTTATTTATCTGGCATTCCTGATTGGGTTGATAAGCTGCTCTTATTATTTATCACATTTTTTTCTTATTTGAATTTACTTCGCTAAACAATCTCTTCCCGTTGCTTGTTTATTGTGTAGGTCCCTTTGATTATCAGGGAAATACTCAGACTGGTGCGAAGGGTACGAACAAGAGAAAGGAGGATAATGATGAAGAAAAATAGATTTTCTGGCGTGTTGTTGTGCTGCTTTATCGCCCTGATTCTACCGGCTTGCGGAACTTCCCGCTCTACTGCGGAAAAAGCACAGCTTACCCACGAAATAGAGCAGGCTGTGAAGTTGTCCGATTTCACATTCAAAGCCACCTATGCCTATCCTACCGGGTATCGATCGGTTTACCTTACACCCTATTACGAAGTAAAAATATCGCCCGACACCGTGAAGGCCTATTTGCCCTATTATGGCCGAGCTTATCGAGCGCCGATTGATCCGCGGGAAGGAGGATTTAATTTCAACAGCACCGAGTTCACCTATCAATCTGCGTCGGGCAAACGAAAAGAAAGCTGGACGGCCGATGTAACGATACTCGATCTGGACAGACCGGTAACTTTTCATTTCGAAATCTGGGGAAATGGTACCGCCAGCTTGCACGTGAATGACTTCAACAGGCAGACAATCTCTTTCCAGGGAGTCGTCGAAATTACTGCAAAGGAATAAATACAAAAAATCCACCTTGGTAGAGGTGGATTTTTTTAGCGGGTTATAATTTTTCTTTGAGATGGGCTGGTAAGTAGAAAGTATCGTTTTTGTCGATATAAACGATGACTGATCCCAGATCGAAGGGTTTTCCGTTGAGTTTAGCAACGGATGAGAATGCTTTAATCTCCAGTGTATTTTTTCCTTTTTTCACCTTTAATACCGGAAAATCGGGATGCTGTTTGTCTATTGAATAGTTCATGGTGGCAAATACATCCTGGTGTTTGGCAAATATATTATCTGAGAGATCCTGTAGAGAGGTTTCCAATCCGGCCACTTTTTGCAGATATTTGTTTACATTGCGGCTAGTGACATTCCCTTTGAGTATATCACCCTGAGGGTGGTACGACGCAAGAAGCACTTCATCGCCGGTGTGGCTACCGGTGGTGAAACCAAAGCAGGTCCGAGCATTCAATATTTTCACGATATTATGTGCCAAATTCTCGCTGGTGCCCACTTGGGTATAATCACCTTCCTTGTAGTTCTTGGAGGAAAGCAGCGTTTGCATCTCCTCGTCGGTGATTTCTACATCTGTGTATTCTTTGAAAACCGATTTAAACTGATCGGGCTTGGTGTTTACAAGAATCGATTCCAGACCGGAAGCACTTATTTTGTATTTAGACACTGTACCAAATAATTGCTCTAAGCTTAGCGTACTTGAGCCTGAACAATTGCGGGAACCAATGGTGAGACCACCAGTGGCATGGTCAGAGAGGATCACTACGGCAGTATTCCCGTCGTTTTGAGCAAAGTTCATTACTTTTCCCACTGCTTCATCGAAAGCCAGAAACTCGTGAATAACGGCCGCAGCATCGTTGGCATGAGCTGCCCAGTCCACGTGACTCCCTTCTACCATCAGAAAGAAACCATTTTCTTTTTTCGAGAGGAGCTGCAGCGCCTTTTCGGTCATCTCTGCCAGGGAGGGAACTTTTTCCGGATTCCGGTCTAAATCGTACGTCATGGCTCGATCGCCAAATAGCGCCCACACTTTCCCTTCGCCCTCGTAATTCAGGAGCGCATCCCGGTCGTTGCTGAAGAGGGTGGTGCCGTTTTGACTGAAATGTTGCCTGATGTCATCGGTAAGGATACCGTTTCCGCCACCGAACATTACATCCAGGTTTTGATATGCCATCTGGGGCGCCAGCGCTTTGTAGTTACTTCTTTTATAATGATGGGAAGAGAAGTCGGCCGGTGTAGCATGGGGAAACTCACAGGTAACCACCAATCCCACGGCTTTTTGTTTTTCAATCTTCATTGCTTCCAGAATGGTGGCTGCAGGCTGCCAGGTACGTGATGCATCTACCGCATAAATATCATTCTCCGATACTTGTGGATGGATCGCTACATTTCCTGTTTGCTGCAGTACACCTGTTGCGTAAGTTGATCCTGTGGGAGCAGAATCACCGATCGGTGCATTGGATGAGAAGGTGGTTACGGTACCGGTGAGGTAGGGATCCACCTGTAGTCTTTCACCCATCTTGTTGTAATGTTTAAACCAGCGGGCGGCAGAGTAGACGCCGATGGAAGTCCCATCGGAGATCATGACGATGACATTTTTCACCGGTTTCACTTCCTGTGCAAATAGGATTGCCGGTAGAAGGAGCAAAAATAGAAATATGTTAATTCTCTTCATTGGAAACTGAATTTTTGATATCAATCATACAAAGTTACAAAATAGTTTTTACGTTTTTATCAAGAATCAGCAAAAGGATTCTTTTATTACTTTCCACAGGCTGCGAAACTGCCTGTTTTTCCTTATATTTGTACTTCACAAAAATATGGAAGAGTGCATGAGTAATAGCAAACCCCTGATATTGATCACCAACGACGATGGTTATCATGCAAAGGGTATCGTCTCGCTTACCGAAGCGATGAAAGGTTTAGGAGAAATAGTTGTGTTTGCCCCCGATTCACCCCGTTCGGGTATGTCAAGTGCCATATCCACGTCAAACCCATTGCGGGCAAGATTGATTCACCAAGAGGAAGGTTTGTCGTCATATATCTGCAACGGAACACCCGTGGATTGTGTGAAGCTGGCGTTGAATGAATTTGTGGGACGTAAGCCTGATTTGCTTGTTTCAGGCATAAATCATGGTTCCAATGCCGGAATCAGCGTACTCTATTCGGGTACCATGGGTGCTGCTATCGAAGGCTGCGTGTTTGAGGTGCCCTCGATTGGGTTCTCACTATGCGATTTCATGCCCGACGCAGACTTCACGACTACATCAGAAGTAGCGCGTTCCCTGGCAATAAAGGTGCTTGAGAGAGGCCTTCCCAAGGGGGTTTGTTTGAATGTAAACGTTCCTGTAGGAAAGATCAAAGGTGTGAGGGTTACCACGCAGACACAGGGAAAATGGGTGAACGAATACCATCGCTCGAAAGATGGGGCGGGTAGGGATGTTTTCTGGATGACCGGCAACTTTGAGAACTGGGAAGAGGAAAATGAGCACAACGATGAGTGGGCTCTCGCCAACGGATATGCTGCCATTGTGCCGGTAAAGATTGACATGACCGCCTACGATTTCGTGCCGGAGCTGCTAAAATGGGAGGTATAAACAGGAGCAGATTTACTACTTGCCGCGGCTTGGTAATCTCTCGTCAGTAAATCAGTAATCAAATGAAGTACTATCT
Organism: uncultured Proteiniphilum sp.; assembly: GCA_964602395.1. GTDB lineage: Bacteria > Bacteroidota > Bacteroidia > Bacteroidales > Dysgonomonadaceae > Proteiniphilum. The sequence goes on from CAZRRC010000012.1 coordinate 15,623, forward strand.
TGTAGTAGGTGAGGCGTCGGGCGATTTGCATGCTTCCAACCTGATGCAATCGCTCAAAGCTTTGGACAAAGAAGCTGATTTCCGTTTTTTTGGAGGAGACTTGATGCTATCGAAAGGTGGTACGCTGGTAAAGCATTACCGCGACATGGCCTATATGGGCATTATGCCCGTCTTGTTGCATGCCCGTACCATTTTGAGGAACCTGGATCTATGTAAACAGGATATTGCTGCATATGCACCCGATGTGGTGATACTGGTAGATTATCCAGGATTTAACCTGAAAGTGGCAAAGTATGTGAAGAGCAAACTGCATATCCCGGTCCATTATTACATCTCTCCCAAGGTATGGGCCTGGAAAGAGTATCGCGTGAAATCATTTAAGAAATATGTGGACGAGATGCTCTGTATTCTCCCGTTCGAAGTGGCTTTTTTCAAAAAACACGCGTATGCGGTGCACTATGTGGGTAACCCTACTGTGGATGCCATCACCAACAGGGATTACAGGGAGGAATCCTTCGATGCGTTTGTACATGCCCATCAGCTTGAAGATAAACCCATCATTGCACTCTTGGCCGGAAGCCGGAAGCAGGAGATCGCCAATAACTTGCCGGCCATGCTGGAGGCAGTAAAAGGTTTTGCCGAAGGATATCAGATCGTGGTGGCTGGGGCACCTGGGATTGACCCCCAGTTCTACAAGCAGTATGAACAGGCATTTCCTCCAGTGAAGGCGCTTTTTGATCGTACTTATAGAATTTTAGCTCAATCTGATGCTGCACTGGTTACATCGGGTACGGCCACACTCGAGACAGCATTGCTCAATGTGCCGCAGGTGGTGTGTTATCGTACACCGATGCCGCAACTGACCTGGTGGGGCTTTAAACATATTTTGCATACTCCCTTTATTTCGTTGGTGAACCTGGTTTGCGGCAAGGAGGTTGTGAAAGAACTTTTCGCCAAACTGTTCACGGTCGACAACATCAGAACGGAACTCAAACAGTTACTCCATGTACAGAGTTACCGGCAAAATATGCTTGACAATTACAAGGAAATGCAAGAGCAACTGGGTGATCACGGCGCCTCTGATAGAGCTGCTGCAATCATCTACCGCCGGTTGTCCTCCTGAGTGCGGCATTATTTGCATTGAACACAGGAGGTTTGACCAGGCAAGTGGTATGCCTTCTTTCTCTGCGCAAGAAAATAATATCTCTTGTAGTGGTTTTTTCTCTCTTTTTTGTTTCCTTTGTGTAGATAATAAACAAAATCAAAAATGAAAATCGGTATTCTCAGTTCGGGCGGAGACGCTCCTGGTATCAATGCGACCATCAGGGGCGTGGGCAAGACAGCCATTAACAATTATGGCATGCAAGTGATTGGCATACAGAATGGTTTTTCCGGGTTGCTGTACAAAGATGTGGTAGAGCTTACCGACCCCTCTTTGTCAGGTATACTGAACCTGGGTGGTACGATTCTGGGCACCGCGCGGGAGAAGGTGTTTCGCAAGATGATTACTTCTCCTGATGAGAAAGATCGTGAACAGATTAAAGCTGCTTATCACGAGTTGGAACTCGACTGTCTGGTTTGTATAGGCGGCAACGGCACACAACGCACTACCGGCATGCTGTCGGAATTGGGACTCAATGTGATTGGTATTCCCAAAACCATAGACAACGATGTTTACGGTACGGACATCACCTTTGGATTCGATACCGCTGTCAATATCGCGACCGAAGCCATTGACAGACTCCACTCTACAGCGAGTTCACACCGCCGGGTGATGGTGATTGAACTGATGGGTCACCATGCCGGATGGATTACGCTCTATGCGGGAATGGCCGGAGGTGCCGACATCATTCTTATTCCCGAGTTGGGCTACAACATGAAGGTGGTGATTGACAAGATTCAAAAACGAATGGAAATGGGTAAAGCTTATTCCATTGTGGCTGTAGCAGAAGGTGTGGAAGTATCAACAAGGGAAAGACCGGCTACATACTTTGCCCGGGAAATAGAAGCTCAGACAGGATTTGAAACGCGTGAGACGGTATTGGGATATATCCAACGCGGGGGATCACCTTCTCCATATGACCGCATCTTGGGAACATTACTTGGTGGACATGCCGTACAGTTGATTCACGAAGGGAAATTTGGTAGAATGGTGGCACGCCTGGGAAATAAGATTTCCGATGTACCCTTGTCGGAAGTAGCCGGCAAGTTGCGTTTGGTTACAGCTGAAACCGCTCTCGTGCAACAGGGAAAGAAAATGGGTATCTCCTTTGGTGTATGGTAAAAAGAAAAGCGAATGCGTGATCAGGATTCTGTCGTGATCTCGTTGTCCTCACCGGGGAAAAATGTTCTCTCCGTTTGATTGTCAGGTGATAGCTCGCTTGTGTTGGCTGCATGGGCAATTTCCTCCTGGAGTTCGTTGCTTTCCCGGAGTTTTCTGATTGCTACCTTTGCGGCCATCTGATGAGATTCCTTCTTTGAGTACCCTTTGCCAGATCCGATCTCCACACCACCTACTTTGACGCAAGAACTGAAAACGGGATTGTTTTGTGCATCATAAGAAGCTTCCGTCACCTCAAAAAATACATCTACCTTGTTCTTTTGGCCCCATTCTATGAGGCGCGATTTGAAGTCAACCTCACTTTTGAGGACGGTTTCAATGTTCAAATGTTGCTTTATGAGTGTTTCATAAACGAACTTCTTGGCTACCCGATAGCCCTGGTCGAGGTAGATGGCACCGATCAATGCTTCCAGTGCGTCGCCGTAAATGTTGGTATTGTGTGCCAGGTTGCGCGTCGACGAGATGATGAGCTTGTCGAGACCCAGTTCAACGGCTAGTTTGTTGAGCGTCTCTCTCTGTACAATACGCGAGCGTGTACTGGTCAGAAATCCCTCCTTTTTGTGCTCAAATTTTTTGTAAAGAATATCTGCGACGATGGCATCAAGAATTGCATCGCCCAGAAATTCAAGACGTTCATTGTTCATCCACTTCCCTTTCTTCGATCGGGTCGAGGAAGAACGGTGCGTCATGGCTTCTCTATAGAGATCTATCCAGTCGGGATAGAATCCCAGTACGTTGTAAAACGAAAGATAAGGCTCTTTTCCTTTATGCGGAAGAGCCTTGATCCTTTTTACGAATCTTCTTAACACACTACTTGTTGTATTGCTTGAGAATTACACTTGCGTTGTGTCCCCCAAAGCCAAAAGTGTTAGATAACGCAGCTCTTATCTTTCTTTTTTGAGCTTTGTTGAATGTAAAATTTAACCGGTAGTCAATCTCCGGATCATTGTCCCCTTCTTCATGGTTAATGGTGGGAGGAACAACCTGATCCCTGATTGCCAGAATACTGAACATTGCTTCCAGTGCACCGGCGCCACCCAGGAGGTGTCCGGTCATCGATTTCGTGGAACTGATGTTCAGGTTGTAGCTGTGATCGCCAAACACATCGAGGATAGCCTTGACTTCCGAGATGTCTCCCACAGGTGTGGAAGTACCATGTACGTTTATGTAGTCAATATCTTCGGGCTTCATTTTAGCATCTTCCAATGCGTTGCGCATCACCAATTTTGCGCCCAATCCCCCGGGATGGGATGCCGTGATGTGGTGCGCGTCTGCCGACATGCCTCCGCCTGCCACTTCCGCATAGATGGTGGCACCACGTGCCACGGCATGTTCCAGCTCTTCCAGTACGAGAGCCGTTCCGCCCTCGCCAATAACGAATCCATCGCGACTGGCACTGAACGGGCGTGATGCTGCTTGTGGGTTGTCGTTGCGTGTGGATAAAGCATGCATGGCATTGAAACCTCCCACAGCTGATGGGCTGATGGTTGCTTCGGCGCCGCCGGTGACAATGGCATTTGCTTTTCCTAGACGAATAAGATTAAACGCATCAACGATGGCATTTGTGGATGAAGCACATGCCGAAACAGTGGCATAGTTGGGACCTCTCAGCCCATAAATCATAGAGATATGCCCTGCTGCAATATCTGCTATCATTTTCGGAATGAAAAAAGGATTGAACCGTGGTCCCTTCTCCTTGTTGAGGTAATACTCACCTACTTCATCTTCAAATGTTCTTATCCCTCCTATTCCGGCAGAAAATATTACCCCGATACGATCCAGATTTTCTTTTTCCAGATCGAGACCCGAATTTTCCATCGCCTCTTTTGCTGCGTGGATGGCCAATTGGGCGTAACGGTCATATTTCCTTGCTTCCTTGCGGTCGAACAGATCGCTGGGATCGAAATCTTTTACTTCACAGGCAAACTGCGTTTTAAAAAGCGATGCATCAAAATGAGTGACAGGCCCGGCACCACTCTTTCCTGCTAAGGCATTTTCCCACGTGGTTTGCACGTTGTTCCCCAGCGGAGTAATTGCTCCCAGGCCTGTTACTACTACTCTTTTTAACTCCATGAATAAATGGATTATTTCGCGTGTTGTTCTACATAAGAAACAGCATCGCCCACGGTAGAAATCTTTTCAGCCTGATCGTCCGGAATGGAGATGTTGAATTCTTTTTCGAATTCCATGATCAATTCAACTGTATCCAGTGAGTCGGCTCCAAGATCATTGGTAAAACTTGCTGTTTCAGTAACTTCTGATTCTTCAACACCTAATTTGTCGACAATAATCGATTTTACTCTTTGTGCTACTTCAGACATAACTTACGATATTAATTAATAAATGAAAAATATTATTCTTAATTTTGCGATTGCAAAGTAACGCATTTTTTCTCTAATTGTGCAAACTTTTGCCGACTAAAATCAATAAAATTGCACAGATAGCGTTTTTTTGTGCATAAATAACTGTTTTTTTGATGACCAACATCGCCATATTCGCCTCAGGCAGTGGTAGCAATGCCGAAAATATTGCTGACTATTTTAAAGGTAGCACCGAAATCGGGGTTACACTCATTCTTTCCAATAAACAAGACGCGTACGTACATGAACGGGCAAAGAAACTGGGTATTCCTTCATTTACTTTCACGAAAGCTGAATTCGCTGATGGTACTGAAATACTGGAAATTCTTCGCGAATATGAGATTGATTTCATTGTACTGGCCGGTTTTCTGTTGAAAGTTTCCAAGTCTCTTCTCGAAGCATACCCAAGGCGTATTGTTAATATTCACCCCGCTTTACTTCCCAAACACGGGGGGAGGGGGATGTATGGTGACAGGGTTCATCAGGCCGTATTGGATGCTGGGGAAACAGAGTCTGGCATCACCATTCATTATATAAACGAGCATTACGATGAGGGGAGCATCATTTTTCAGGCAATCTGCAAAGTGGAACCCGGTGACAATTCCGAAACGCTCGCTGCAAGGGTGCATGCCTTGGAATATGCGCATTTCCCCTGCGTGATTGAGGCTGTGCTAAAAGAGCTCTATGCGCGGTAAAGCGACTTCCTTCAGTGAAGAAAGCCGGGCTGCATAGAAGAATACCAACAAAAAATTGAGAGGGATCACGGGAGTTGCAAAATAAATTGTATCTTTGCAGTCCATTTAGCGGCTGTGGCGTAATTGGTAGCCGCGCCAGACTTAGGATCTGGTGACGAGAGTCGTGGGGGTTCGAGTCCCTTCAGCCGCACAAAAGCTCCTTTTAGAGAAATCTGAAGGGAGCTTTTTTCAATAATGCACACAGCATACTTTAGACCACTCTTCTTTGAACGATGATCCTGTTGCAGGGTTCTTTCTTCACCAGCAGGGATGGTTTATGGTGTGGCTGAGTTCCAGCACCTCCAAGCGAGATTACTTTGCCGAGGCTGGTGAATGAGGAAGAAGGCTTTTCCTCATTTCTTGTAGGTAGATAATAGCTGTTTCAGCTCCAAAGGATTGTCGGTAGTGATGAAATCTACTCCCATGGTGATGAAGTATTCATAATCGGTTGTCGTATTCACCGTCCATACATTCGCTGTGAGCCCCAAGGTTTTGGCATCTTGCACCCAACCACTATTCGCCTTCAACACACTCGATGAATAGTCGAGTCCCCAATAGCCTTGCGCCTTCAACACATCGGGAGCTAAGTTACCGTTGAGGTAAGCGACCCGATTTTGGGGATTGTTCGCGATAAGCCCCGAGCATATATTCTGGCTAAAAGAGATGAAATCCACCTGATGGGCTGCAGCTTTCAGATTGACTAGCTCCAACACGGCTGCCACTGCCCGGTCTTCATTGGCCTTGGTGGCGTGAGGCTTGATTTCGATAATCAGTTTGGTTTTTTCCTGCGTCTTCACCCGATTGATAAAGGCTTGTAGTGTGGGAATCGATTCCCCGTTTGTGAGCCGCACATCTTTCAAGTCGGCATAATTTGAGTTCTCAATATTTATCCCACTGATTGTGGCATCATGGTTCACCACCAACTCCCCATCTTTTGTGATCCAGACATCCAGTTCAGAGCCGTATATCTCCAAGTCGAGAGCACGCTGCAATGCTGCCAATGAATTTTGTGGGTAATCAGGAGTACGCCAGTAACCCCTGTGGGCGATTACTTTCGTGAAACCCTTCTGTGTCACTTGCACCGAGACTGGGAGTACTCCGGCTGATGGATTCACTGGGGTGAAGGTCACCACCCCCTCGCGGTACAGCAGCTCATCGGGCAATGTGGACAGAGTGAAAGTGAAGAGCTGCGTTCCCTCCTGCCAGCTGTAATCTCCCTTCAACTGGATCCACTCAGGGAACTCCATCGTAAAGCGGATATTAGAGGTGACTGACAGACTGAATTGCATATCTCCGTACATCAACGTAACTTTACTCTTGTCGGCGATCAGCTGAGGCTGCCTGCCTGCCTGATTAACCGTGATCTGCTTTTGCTCGGTGCCGTTGCTAACGGTGATCTCTGCTGTTCGGCTTTCGAAGGACTCGTTGGCTGTGATGGTAATCTTTAGGTTGTCGAATGAAACGTTCGACAGCGTAGGAAGACACCATTCAGGCTGGTTGGACGTTACCTGAAGACCGTCGCTCGATTTCACCGTGTAAAACCTCTTGCTGGATTCTGCCTCCACCTGGAGGGTCAGCGCGCTGGGTTGTATAACAAGAAAGCGATCAGTTTTCACCTTTTCCTCGCCACAAGACAGAAGCAGGAAGATGAGAAGAGAAAATGCTACGTAATATTTCATTGAATTATATGGATTGAAGATGAGTTGAACGTGGAATAAATGGAAAAGAAAAAACGGCATGATCCGTAACGCCATGCCGTTTTTTCTCTGCATCATTCGATCCTTTCTAATTCCTTCACGTTGTCAAGGGTCAAGGCTCCATTCCAGATACTGATCTCGGCAATGTCGAACTCGTTGTCATCTTTTTTGGTCCATGGCCCCCCACACAAGATGACACCATCTGTGCTCATCCGGAAACGGGCATCTGAGGTGGTGCTGCTGTTGAACAGTTGTCCGTCGATGAAGAATTTCACATCACCCGGCTTAAATGAAAGGTACAACCGGTGCCACTTGCCCGCCTCGATCAATCCTCCGCCCGCATAACCTGTTGCACCCACACCAATCGTGGGAGGGATGGCACTGCGGATGAATATTTCGGCATCCAATGTGTTGGCGAGTTCTGTCTGGAAAAAGGAGTAGAATCTTCCTACTGCCGGGATTTTGAACTCGAAGAAGAGTGTATACTCCGCCACGTAATTTTGCCCCTCTTTCGGAATCATGCCATGATCTGCCAGAAAATGACAATTGACGGGAATGCGTACGGCCTTGTTGCTCTCAGAGGGGCCCTCCACTGATAGAAACTGCGCGTTGGGATTATAGTTGGTGTTACGAACCATCTCCAACGCTTTGCCTGCAGTTGCTTTTGTTAAGTTTGTTGGATCATCGAAAAGCCAGGATGCCACTTTCTTAATTCGTTCTCGCTGGACAACCGGCACAACCACCTTGACTTCGGTATTCTCACCCGTAGATTGAACGACGATGTTACCCAACCGTTCACCCGGAGCGATGGGATGATACTCGAACAAGTAGGTGCCATCGGGTTGTTTTTCCTTCTCGGTAATCCAAGCCGGCAGCTCTAACTCATATTCAACGTTGCCGCTCACTTTCAGGGTGAAGTTTAAGTTGTCATTGGTCAATAAGACATACGGCTTGTCTGTGGTGAGAGTGGGGACCCAGCCCTGGGTCACATTGATAACTATGTTGTCGAAACCGGTCGAAGAGACGGTTATCTGAGCAGTACGGTTACTCACCTCTTCATTGTCGTCGACACTTATCTTCAGATTGTCCACCTTGTCTTCCACAATCTCCACACGGCACCATCCGGGAGCGGATGAGGTAGCGGTGAACGCGCGATTGGTATTCACCGTCACGTATAGTGCGTCAGATTCTCCCGTGAAAACCTGTTCCAGTTCACTCCCGGACACCCCGAAATAGGGTGCCACTTCTTCCACCAGATTATCATCGCCACAGGAGAGCATGAGTCCCAGTATCCAAGAGAGAAGTAATATTCTTGTAAAACTATTCATAATGTTGTTCATAGGGTCAATCAGTTTGTTGTCTTTCACATTTCATCTTCTTCAATAAGCGGAGCATCGATGTTCCTGATGATCGCATGTACGGTGTTACGGTTGGCTGCAGCATCAATGAACTGATAGTGTAGCTCGAAGCGCTGTGCCACAGGATCGTAGCTACTACCTCCAAGGTCGGTCACGTCGGACAACCCCCACGGGGAGATGCTCACGCTGTTGTCACTTGCGACGGTCAGCACCATGAAGTTGGTCAGCAGTTGACTGATGTCGTCTGATAGGTTATGAATGGGCATTCTCACCTGGTTGATTGACATCGCTTTGAGCGATGGCTGGATTCCCAGGATCGCCGTGGGCGAGGTCTTGGAACTTCCATTGTAGTCGCCAGCGTACTGGTTTACCATCTCTACTTGATAGACGATTGATTTCAACTTGGGGTTGATGTCATAGTCTGCGTTGTTGGAAACCAAAGTCAGTGGCAGCACATAGGGAATGAAAGGATCCAGCCCGGAGGAGAGGAAGTCGAACGGAATTTTCAATAAGCCGTACTGTTCTCCTGCCTTGATGGTTGCATAAAGTTCCTCATCGAGTTGATCAGTTGTATTTGGGAACATCACCCTTTTCTCATAATTTGGGTCAGCCAGTGTTTGGACTTCGTTCAGCGAGTCGAGCGCGCGGCGATTTACCTTTAGGCGCACCGTGAGGTCCTTGGTGATGGGTTTCGTGGAGGCGCAGTATACCGAGATGGAGATGGAATCGTTCATGGTTTCGAACGAATGTTTCTCCACATGCAGCAGGTTGTTGCTATTGACGATGTAGACTGTCTTTTTGTATTGCTCCCCGAAGTCTACCTCGTTAGAGCAGGATGCCAACATTCCCATCAGGAACAACACGATGAGAGATCCCGGCCACGTTGCATTTATCCTATTTGTCTTCATACGATTCGTTTTAGTAGTCATCTTTCTCATTGTTAGTTGTATCCGATCATTTGCATGAGTTTGTAGTTCTTGTCTATTTCGCTTTTCGGTATGGGCCAGAAGGTCTGACGGGGGGTGAACACCTTGTAGAGATAAGGTCTTTCCACCGCCTTGATCACGTTGTAGAAGCGTTCAGGATCCTGTGTTCTGATGCTTACATCAAGCCCCATCACCGGCTCGTTCTCGTGGATGATCGCCGTCTTATTGCGACGAGTGTCGAAATAGCGCCTTCCTTCCCACATCATCTCCAACAGGCGTTCACGGGCAATGAGTTCCCTCATGCGCTGCTGGTTGGCCACGTCAGTATCGGTTATGCCAGGTAATCCCGCGCGATAGCGAATTAGGTTAAAACAACGTTTCATCTCAGCTTGGTCACGCGAGACGGTGATTCCACCCACCGTGTAGTTCTTGTCGAGTTCATTCATCGCCTCCACATAGTTGAGATAAACTTCTGCCATTCGATAGAGAATGCCATATTTCGCTTTTCTTCTGCCGTTTGTCAGCCAGGAGTCCTCGTAGTGGTTGAATTTGCGACAGAGGTAGCCGGTCATTGCGTACTCTTCACCTTGAGCTGAAGGGCGCTGCGCTGCTGCCTCTTTGCCACTTATGCTGTTCGCAAAAAAACGGGCCACCTTACCGTCGGCTCCTACCCTGTCGGGAGGTGTGGAAACGGATGGATAGAAGGAATTATTAAACGCGACAGTAGCATAGAAACGAATCTCTCTGTTGGCGTACCATTTTCTGGTACCGGAAAGAAGAGTGAATCCATTGGTCATCCGTTCGCCGGAGAAGGTGGTGTCACGAGTCGTATATCCTGTCTGCTCGTAAGGAAACTCCTCGCTGGAGTTGGTGATGTCATGACCATCGGCCATGTAATACTGGTCCACGATCCGTTGTGGGAAATAAAATCCGCTCCATCCGTCTATCATCCCGGGATCCATGTAACGTCCGTATTCGGCGGCATCAGAACCTTGCTTGGTGAAGAGCAACTCTTTATTCGAGGAGGCTTGCACACACTCTCCGTTGAACATGTCGAGATAGGAGTGATAGTGATCGATGCCACCCACGCCATTGGGGAAATTTTGTTTCTCACTCTCGGGTACCGGTACATTGGGTGTGTTTTCCATGGCCGCTACTGTGTAGAGGTCGTTTGGTTTTAATTCCACCAACTCCTTAGCCGCTGCAGCTGCCTTAGCCCATTTCTCCATGCTCTTTACAGGGTTCAACAAAGGAACACCCGCCATATTTTTGAAGCTGGCAAACTCGCCATTCTGTCCGTTAAAGAGAGGACTGGCGGTGTAGAGCGTCAAGCGTGAGAGCACGGCTCTTGCAGCATTCTTTGTTGCTTTTCCCACGTCAGACTTGTCCATTACGAACTCGGGGAGCAAGTCGATGGATGTGCGGAGCAAGCCTTCCACGTACTCACTACACTCATCCCAAGTGTTGCGTTCCACCATCAACTCGTTGATCGGCGTGTCGAAGTCGACCGGGTAATCGGGTACAATCGGGATGGGACCATAGGCAAGCATCAACTCGAAGTAGCAAAGTGCTTTGATGAAAGTAGCCTCACCCTTCCATTCCGATATCTGAACGGGTCCCACCTCCTTACACTCGTCTATTCGCATCAGAAAGGTGTTGGCCCTGCGTATTCCCTCGTAGAAACGGTTGAATCGATCGTTGAACCCGTAGTAGTTCTCTGCGGTAAGTTCATTGTTCGACCAGACTGCGTAGGAATGGTAGTTCATACGCTTGTAGCCCGACACAGCTTCGTCGGAGATCGGGGTCCAGGGCATGGTGATGTTATTCCTGCCAGGGTTGCCACGGAACGAGCCGTTGTCAACCACGTAGCCATAAACATTGTAGAGGTAGCGCTGAGCGTAATCCTGTTTTGCAAAAACAGAGTCCAGCGTGAATAGATCAGTAATATATGGGTCGATATCGAGGAAGGTGCAGGAGGTATGGAATATCGATCCCAAGGTCAGGATGATGCTCGCGAACAATATCGTGATTCGATTCAGGATTTTCTTTTGTATCATGATGGTGATTTTTTAATCCATTCTTTAAAATGCCATTTGCAAAACAAGGGTGTAGGAACGAGTGAGCGGGTAGACTGCCCCATTCTCGCTGGCCTGTTCCGGATCCCAGAATTTAACCTTGTCCCAGACATGTAGGTTGTCGCCGATTAGCGAGAGACGTAGGTTGCTCATCGATATTTTCTTTGTCACACTCTTCGGGATTGTGTAGCCCAGTTCCATAGTCTTCAACCGCAGATAACTTGCATCTGCCAACCAGAAGGTTGAGGGACGGTTGTTGTTGGTATTGTTTCCGTAAGTTAACCGGGGAAAGCGGGCATTTGGGTTCTCCGTAGAAGGATCACCCGAGTAGGATGCTGGTGTCCAGCGGTTCTTCTGGTCGTTTACGATCGACAGTACATTTCCAAGCCGTTCCCCGGCGAAGGGATAGAAGCCATTCCCGCCGAAGAAGAAGTCTGACTTGCCAGCGCCCCTGAAGAAGATGTTAAAGTCAAAGCCCTTCCACTTGGCTGATCCAGCGAAACCATACTGAATCTTGGGTACTCGGGCATTGCCGATTGGCACAATATCATCGCTGTTGATGATGCCATCCCCATTTACATCTTGGTACTTGATATCACCAGGCAGTACGGTGCCAAACTGAGTCGGACTATTCTTCACATCCGCTTCGTCGCGAAAGAGGCCCAAGGCGATCAACCCGCGGGTAATGCCATATGAATTACCTTTTTGCGCTAGATAGGGATAACGAGGAATCACTTCGTCGTAATCAATAATCTTGTCGCGGGTAAAAGTGAAGTTACCACGCGCTTCCAGTATGAAATCGCCAAGCTGCTTGGTGAAGGAGGCGGTACCGTCGGTACCCCAGCTCTTCATCCGCCCCACGTTCCCCCAGACAGTAGAGCCGATACCGAGGGTTCCGGGCAGCGTATTACGCGCCATGAAGATATTGTCGCGCTTGTCGAGGAAGGCGTCGATGGTGACGTTGAACGCATTGTTCAGAAAAGCGAGGTCGAGCCCCCAGTTGTGTTTCTTGGCGCTCTCCCACACTAGGCCGGTAGATCCAAGCTCAGAGTCGGTGACACCATAGTAGTAGCCGGGCACATCACCAAAGTAATAACCGTTTGCATCCATGTTGACGCGCGTAAGGTAGGGGAAGCGCACTTCAGTTCCATTTCGTTCAATCTTGTCGTTCCCGACCAACCCGAATGAGTAGCGGAATTTCAAAGAGTTGATTGCCGGAAGATGCTCCTGCATAAATTTATAATTCGAGACAACATACCCTAGGGCTACAGATGGGAAGAAACCAAACCTCTGGCCCTTGGGAAAGTTCTCAGAACCATTGTAGCCGAAGTTTGTCTCGATGAAGTAGATGTCGTCCAGCGAGTAGGTAAAACGACCTGCCATTCCCTGGTTTCGTCTTGGTATGGAAGAAAGTTCGTTATAGACATCGGTACGTTGGTAATCTTTCTGTTGATAGAGCAACAGGGCACCTACACGATGCCGTTCATTGATGATCTTGTCGTAGTTGATTTTTCCTTCGAGGTAAATGGTTCGTCTGCCGTAGGAAGAACTCGCATAGCTCATGGGTGAGGCCACCACAGTCTTGGTGGTGAGGAGTTCACCGGTTTGCCAGTTGCGGTCTACCGCCATATAGAGATCAGGCATCTTGTATCGGGACTGTGTATGGCTGTTGTCATTGTCGAAAGAGATGCTCCCGGTAGCCTTCAATCCATCCAGCAGCGCACTGAAATCCTGCTCAAGCGTGAGCAACGTCTCAATAGCATTGGTGCGGTCCGACCGGTAACCGGTTTCGTTAAGCAATACGGTAGGCGATGTACTATGACCAGATCCGTAGGAAGGGAACATGCCATTGGAGTACATAACCGGCACGGTCATAGGAGTGATATTGGATACTGCGTTCCATATCTGACCGGTATCACCCATGCCAGGACGGTTTTGATCGACCAGCTTGGCCGAGAGCAATAGGCTTACTTTGGTGCTGTTGGTCACATCAACGTCTATGTTGCTGCGAAAAGAGTACTGATTGCGTCGCACGTCGGAGTGATATTTTTCCATACCCTCTTGCTTGTAGATGGCGTCGTTGGTGCGGTAGAACAAGCTCATGTAGTATCTGGCGAGCTTTCCTCCACCGGAGATATTGACGTTGCCCTGCAGCGAGTTGGTGCTCTCCCTCAGGATCTCCTTTTGCCAGTTGACATCGGGGTATAGATCGGGATCCATCCCGTACTTGATGATGTCGAAAATCTCATCGGAATAAACGGGTAGTCCTCCCCTTACTACCCTGGCCTCGTTGGCCAGCATGGCGTAGTCATGCGCACCCAGGTAATCCGGGAGCCTAGGTAATGTTTCCACGCTGCTCTTGAAATTGGCGTTGATGGTGATTTTGCCCTCTTCACCTCGCCGGGTGTTGATCAGGATTACTCCGTTGGCACCACGGGCGCCGTAAATAGCTGTGGCCGTGGCATCTTTCAGCACGGAGAAACTCTCGATATCCTCAGGTGCCAAATCGTTCAGGCCGGAGGCGCCGCGATCGATGCCATCGATCAGCACCAGAGCACTGTTGCCCCCGCCAAAAGTGCTAATCCCACGGATCCAGAACTCCGAAACGTCCGATCCAGGTTCTCCACTCGACTGGATGCCGATGAGTCCAGCGATACGTCCGGCAAGGTTATTCGTGATGGAGCTGATGCCGCCCATTTTCAGTTCATCCGGTTTCACGGTGGCGATGGAGCCAACCACGCTTACCTTTCGTTGTGTACCATATCCTACCACGCTCACTTCTTCCAGCATCTGCGTCGACTCTTCCAGCACCACGTTGCGCATCTGATTAGGGCTGGTGCCAACCTTAATCTCTTGCACTGTGAACCCGATATAGGAGAAGACCAGCAAATCGCCAGCCTTGACATTGATCTCGTATTTCCCGTCGTTATCTGTTACCACTCCCCTGCTGGGGTCTGATTTCCCATATATGCTTACCCCCACTAGGGTTTCACCCTTGCTGTCGGATACAACTCCACTTACTTTCACATTTGTCTGTGCAAACGTTAATGAGAAGCAACATAACAAAAAACAGGTGAAGGTTGCGATAATCTTGAATTGTTTCATAATATCTTCTTGTGATTGTTTATTGTATGGAGATACAGCGTACTACACGATTAAAGGTGTCCGCCACATAAATGAGGCCGTCAAAGGTAGCGGTGATGTCGTACGGGCGATTAAATAAAGCCTCTTCAGGTTTACCGTCCCTGTATCCCGAGACTGCCGGGCCGGCTGGAGGACCGGCAAAGATGGTGCAATTGAGCAGGGGGTCTACTTTCCATACACAATGGAACTTTTGGTCACAGATATAGACATTTCCTTCGTGATCGGAGCCCAATCCGCACAGGGTGCCTAGTTGGGCTTCGCGGCCCGAGCCCTCCTTTGACGTAGAGGAGACAAGCCCCGTACCGATGATCCATTCCATGTCATCCCACGTTATCCAGGGTGTGGTTCTTCCTTCTGGTACGTACTTGGGGTCGAAACGCATGATACGACCCGATGCTTCGAGGGAGAGGTACATCTTTCGATCCACGGCATTGAATGTCATGTGGGAGTATTGGCCAGTGGGTATGTTCATCCCAATCAATTCCACCTTGCGGGTTATCTGGTGAACCCTGATAAAACGTTCGCCTTTCTCGCTCATCATGTAGACGTAGGTATCGTCTGCACCCAACGCACAAGCGGTGTAAGAACCGAATATCCAGTTACCTTGTTCATCTTTTTGATCATAGAAAATCTCTGATTCAATATAATTGCTTGCCTTGCTCAGGCTGTAGAACAGAATTGGTCGTTGAGCCGCGTTTCGCTCCATTACGTAGTTATAGGTGAACTGCTCATTGAAGGTGGTGCTCCAGGGGACGCTCATGTTGAGAACAGTGGTCATCTTGTTCTCAGTGGTCGATATCAACCGTATGCGTGCACCTGATTGGTCGTCAGCCACGATCACATTTCCGATGTCATCGACCGCGATCTTAGCTGGACGGTAGAAGGTGGCATCGAGTGCCGGTCCATCGATCGGTGGATTAGAAGAGACATTCCATCGCCCGGCAACAGTGGTCACAACGGCCTTGATGTAATACTGAAAACGTGTATCAGCCAAGGTGGACTCCTTGCCATCCACAACCACCTTAATGGTGGAGTATTCGCCGGGCTGCTTGGGCACGAGGGCATAGATGGCATTGTCTTGTACACGTAAGATCAGTGCTTCTTTGTCATTAAAATAAAGCTTGATCTTTTCTTTGTCATTTCCAAAGTTACTTCCGCTAACGATTATTTTTGTTCCCAATCCCCCTCTCTTGGGTCCAATATCCTCCACGACAACTGCCTTGTTGGGGTCATGAGGCTTGTCATACGGATTTGACTCCCCTTCACTACTGCTTTCGCATGCCATGAGTAGCGCTAGAAAAATCATGCATAAGAATTTTGTTTTCATCATAGAAATCGGTAATTAGTTTAAATTGAGTGTTAGTAATATTTTGAGGAACGATTTAAAATGGATTCTCACGGTTATGGTGCTTTATTTTAGTATTTTGTGGAATGTTTATTATATTATTAAAATATTTGTCAAAGTTAATATGATTTTTTGCCTATAAACAAAAAAATACTGAATTTTTCTATATATTTAAAAAATAGTTTTTGCGGTTTTGGCAAACTAAAAAATGCAAAACGATTTGGGATGTGTAGCCTTCCCTCATTACCTTTAACTGGAAAGCATTCATGCACTATGTAAAAAAGAACAAGGAATCATTGATAAGTAAAGAATCCTTGATTGCATTTTTACTTGTAGTTATCATTGTAGGGTTGTTTTCTACACATGTTTTTCATGTAGGGAAATAAAGTACAGCTCATCAATATTGGGGTGCTAATTCCCAAAAAACAAGGCCCTCTCATCATACAACATGAGAGAGCCTTTCATGGGACCATGTTTGGTATTCCCTTATGTTTCCCTTATGTTTCCCTTATTCATTAATAAGGAGATAACGACCCATTACCCTTCTATTATCCGTGCAGGAAGAGATTTCTTCTAATATTTATGTGGTCTCTCTTACGCGTAGGCTATGTGCATGATCTCATAAACAATATCTTTTCCGGGCCGTTTTAAAACCACTTTGTCTCCAATTTTTTTATCAATCAATTCATTTGCCAAAGGCGATATAAACGAGATTTTCCCTTTGGAAACATCGGCCTCATCCACGCCTACTATTTGAAAAGTCTTGATTTTCTTCGTTTCTCCAATCTTGAGAGTTACCCGGGCACCGAACCTTATTTCATTTTGTGGCTGCTCGTCTAAATGAACTACGATGGCTGTATCAATTCGATTGTTTAACAAATACAATTTTGAATTGATGTGGTTCAAGGCTATTCGTTTTTCATTTTCACTGGCTTTGTTCAGATTCTCTTTTTCACTGACAAGCTTTTCTTTTTCGGCCAACAGCTCATTCATACCTGCCTGGGTTACATAGTTTGTTGCTCCTTCCGGTAAATAAGCCCTGGGTGGTACCATCGGAATTTCTTCCTGATCACCTTCTTTGACAAATCCTCTGCTCATAACTTCATCATATTGTTTTTCTGTTGGATAAAATAGATTAAGTTCCACAAACATAGTTCGATTCATCTGAATATTCAAATTTGTGTGCAATTTTCTCGTTCTCTCTCATAGTTTACAATGATGTTTTCTACATGGAAAATAAATTTCAAGCAGTATTGTCCTGGCATTATAGCGATGAATCCATATTCTATATTCCGAAAATTTGTAAAATTAATTCAATGTTCGTACTTTTGCGAACAATAATTTGAGATGGAAACAACAAAAAATACGTTGCAAACAGCAGAACAGGAGATCGTGGCCCGCATGGCAAAAGCATTGGGCCACCCTACGCGGATTGAGATTCTGGTATTTCTTGCTTCCCAGGACAGTTGTTTTTTTGGTGATATTCACGACGAACTTCCCATCGCAAAATCCACTGTTTCACAGCATCTGAAGGAGTTGAAAGATGCAGGCTTGATTCAGGGTGAGATTGAAGCGCCCAAAGTCAGATATTGCATCCACAAGGAAAACTGGGAAATGGCCCGGAAGCTGTTCTCTAATCTTTTCGGTTTATTCGATGGAAAGGAGATGAATTGCTGAGTAGGCATATATTTTTTCTCTGAAATGTTCGTTGTTCGGCGAACAATATATCAGGTGTGACTAATTTTAAGAATAAAAATATTCAACTAAATAAACAGATAATGAAGACAATAGAAATTTTTGATCCGGCTCTGTGTTGTCCAACGGGACTATGCGGTCCAAATATTAATCCGGAATTAATGCGGATAGCCACAGTGACGGACACTTTGAAAAAGAGGGGAATAAATATCTCGCGTCATAATTTGAAGGATGAACCGGGAGTATTTGTGTCGAATCGTGTCGTAAACCAGTGTTTGCAGGAAAAGGGTGTCGATGCTTTACCGATCACATTGCTCGATGGCGAGATCGTTCTATTGAAGAGTTATCCTACCAACAAACAGCTAAGCGAATGGACGGGGATTTCACTCGATTTTGTGCCAGTTAGATAACACGCATAATGGAGAAAGATGAAAAATTTTAATTTGTCAGAATCGGCATTCACCAAATATCTCTTTTTTACCGGCAAAGGAGGTGTGGGTAAAACATCGGTTGCCTGTGCCACTGCGACAGGTCTGGCAGACCAGGGAAAGAAAATCCTGTTAATCAGTACCGACCCTGCTTCCAACCTGCAGGATGTGTTCGCACAAAAACTGAACGGACAAGGTACATCCATCGCTCAGGTGCCCGGGTTGACGGTTGTAAACCTCGATCCGGAACAGGAAGCGGCTGCTTATCGGGAGAGTGTCATTTCTCCCTTCAGAGGAATGCTTCCCGATAGCGTGCTACAAAATATGGAAGAGCAGCTTTCCGGTTCCTGTACAGTGGAAATTGCTGCATTCAATGCATTCTCAGATTTTCTTACCGATGGTTCGAAAAGAGCGGAATATGACCACATCATCTTCGACACGGCACCTACAGGGCATACGTTGCGTATGCTGCAGTTGCCATCGGCATGGAGTACCTTTATCAGTGAAAGCACGCATGGCGCATCGTGTCTGGGACAGTTGTCCGGATTGGAAGAGCGGAAAGATATCTATAAAGGAGCTGTGGAAACTTTGACAGACAGCAACAGCACCCGGCTTATATTGGTCAGCCGCCCGGAAACATCTGCCTTGAATGAAGCCGCCCGTTCATCGCGTGAATTGCAGCTGCTGGGCATTCACAATCAGATCTTGATTATAAACGGTGTTTTGCAGCAATGGCAGGATGAGGACAAGCTGTCGACTGAGATTCACGAAAAACAGCAGTCGGCTTTGCAAAACATACCCGATGAGATAGTCGGCTACCCTACTTTTGTCATTCCTTTGCGTTCATACAATTTATCAGACATTACAAATATCCGCAGGTTGTTGCACGAGGATGAGGTGGATTTGAGCAAAAACTATGAACCAATCAGAAAAGAAAAAGGGCTGGAGAATTTAATAGATAATCTCTTTACATCCGGCAAACGGGTCATATTCACGATGGGGAAGGGAGGGGTAGGTAAAACTACATTGGCTACAGACATCGCACTTGGATTGTCGTCCCGGGGTGCCCAAGTTCACCTGACAACAACCGATCCGGCAAACCACCTGAATTACGATCTTGCCATAAAGGCAGGTATCTCTGTGAGTTGCATTGACGAAGCCGTGGAATTGGAAAAATATAAGAATGAGGTGCGCAGCAAAACCCCGGCAAATATGGGCGACGAAGATAAAGCATACATAGAAGAGGATCTGCGCTCACCCTGTACCCAGGAAATAGCCGTATTCAAGGCTTTTGCAGAGATTGTGGACAAAGCAGGAGATGAAATTGTGGTGATCGATACAGCACCGACAGGTCACACACTGCTCCTGTTGGATTCTACGCAAAGTTACCACAGGGAAGTGGAGCGGACACAGGGTATCCCCGACTCGGTCAGCAGGCTTTTGCCCCGACTGAGAGATCCGGAAGAAACAGAGGTCGTGATTGTTACCCTGCCGGAAGCAACACCTGTATGGGAAGCGGAAAGGCTGCAGGCCGACTTAAAAAGGGCTGGCATACACAACAAATGGTGGGTAGTCAATGCCTGTCTTTCTATGGTAAACACGGTGAATCCTTTCCTCCGGTCAAAAGCTCAGGGTGAAATTGCGTGGATTGACAAAGTGAGGGGACTTTCCGGGGAAAATACCGCGTTAGTTGAATGGAAAAATTTATAATCGGCATGATCAAGGAACGGGACAATGCGGGAAATCTTTTCAATCACAGTAAGCGCAAAAAAATAACAAACGAATGAGAAAAAGAATCTTGATTTTGTGCACAGGAAACAGCTGCCGAAGCCAGATGGCACACGGCTTTCTGCAGTCGTTCGATCCGGAACTGGATGTGCATTCTGCCGGTACCCACGCAAGTGGGAAACTAAATTCCAAAGCAGTGGAGGTAATGAAAGCAGCCGGAGTGGATATTTCGCATCATACTTCCGACAGTGTAGACAAATATCTGGGTGAAGAGTGGGATTACGTGATTACGGTCTGTGGTGGTGCGAACGAAAGCTGTCCTGCTTTTATGGGAAAAGTGAAACACCGGTTACACATTGGATTCGATGATCCCTCGGATGCTACGGGAACTCCCGAATTTATTCAATCGGAATATATCCGTGTGCGCGATGAGATAAAAGAAGGGTTTCACGATTTTTATGTAAATCATATCGGCCGTTGATAAAAAGAAACTTGAGCGATCTTCATTGCTCCAAAAATACGACATTCATGAGCAAAAGTAACATGCGTTTTCTGGATAGATACCTTACCCTATGGATATTCCTGGCGATGGCTGTGGGTGTAGCCTTGGGTCATTACATACCTTCTTTCGGCGTAAGAGTTGATTCCCTCTCACGGGGAACAGTCAACATTCCTTTGGCCATCGGTTTGATCCTGATGATGTACCCGCCATTGGCAAAAGTGAATTACAGACTGATGCCCAAAGTGTTCACCAATGGGAAGGTACTTACCATCTCGCTTGTGCTGAACTGGATCATCGGACCCATTTTGATGTTCCTTCTGGCCATTCTTTTCCTGCGTGATTACCCCGAATATATGACCGGTGTGATCCTGATCGGGTTGGCGCGTTGTATTGCCATGGTGCTGGTGTGGAACGACCTGGCGGGTGGAAACAGCGAGTATGGTGCAGGCCTGGTCGCACTGAACAGCATCTTTCAGGTATTCTTTTACAGCTTTTATGCGTGGCTATTTATTACGAAGCTGCCTCCACTGTTTGGTTTTGAAGGGGCCATCGTGGACATCTCCATCGGTACCATTGCCGAGACCGTGGCAATCTATCTGGGAATACCTTTTTTAATGGGAATGTTAAGTCGGCTGATCCTGGTGAAAGCGAAGGGAGTGGCATGGTACGAAAAGAAATTTATTCCTGCCATATCGCCCCTCACACTCATTGCGTTGCTCTTCACCATTGTGTTGATGTTCAGTTTGAAAGGTGATGTGATTGTGCAGATTCCGATGGATGTGGTGCGCATTGCCATTCCGCTGATCATCTATTTTACCTTGATGTTTTTCATCAGCTTTTTCGTCAGCAAAGCTATGAAAGCCTCCTACGACAAGAATGCTTCCATCTCGTTTACCGCATCAGGGAATAATTTTGAGTTGGCTATTGCCGTGGCCATCGGTGTCTTCGGGTTATACAGTGGAGAGGCATTTGCCGGTGTGGTAGGCCCTCTGGTGGAGGTGCCGGTGCTCATTCTGTTGGTGAATGTGGCGAAACAACTCAAAAGAAAATATTATCCTGCACACGCAATAGCGAAGTGACTCACTTTGAAGAGGTCTCTCAAACATTCTGACAGAAATATTTGTTTATACTGGATGTATGTAATTGCAGTATAAACGATATATTTATGATTCGCAAAGAAATTGTCATTGACCAGTCCGTTGAGAGAGTGTGGGAGGCACTTACCCAACCCGAAGAGATGAGAAACTGGTATTTCAATATCTCAAATTTCGAACCAATAGAAGGAGAAATATTTGATTTTATCGTTTCTTTTACCGACGAAGATGGAGAACACAATTTTCGTCATCTGTTTAAAATAGTGAGGGTAATTCCCGCTGAAAAGCTGCAATATACGTGGGAATATCCGGGGCATAGCGGAGGAACCTCCTTGCTTACCTGGGAGCTTATTCCTCGTGAGGAATCCACCACCGTTGTGCTTACGCACGAAGGAACGGAGACTTTTCTCGACCAGGGTAGTAAGTATTTTACCAAAGCGAGTTTTCTTGCCGGGTGGACCGATGTTTTGCAAGCATTAAAAGAATATCTCGAAAATGAGATATAATAGTTTATTTATTTTCTTTAATGAATTATTCGTTACAGTTTTCCACGCATACCAGCGGCCCCCTCAATGCCATTTATTTCGATCATGAACACGGTACTTTTTGAGGAGGAAGCAGTAACTACGGGGAAGATTATGGTATTGGCTGGTAAGCCTGACAAAATAATGATAACTTTGAGATTCATTCATTCAATAGAATAACACGATGAAAGCGAAAGAATATACCAATGGTGAGATTACGATTGTATGGAAACCAGATATCTGCATTCATTCGGGAGTTTGTGTAAAGACCCTGCCCAATGTGTATAAGCCTAACGAACGGCCGTGGATACAAATGGAACATGCAACAAGTCAGGAAATGATTGATC
>CAZRRC010000012.1:38020-40539 GCA_964602395.1 uncultured Proteiniphilum sp.
AACGAACGGCCGTGGATACAAATGGAACATGCAACAAGTCAGGAAATGATTGATCAGGTAGCCAAATGTCCCTCGGGAGCATTGAGCATAAAAAAAGAAGACAAATGACGAGGATTGAGCAGAAAGACAACGGCAAGAAAGGCCGGTTTGTTATTTATGAAGATGATCTTCCTGCCGGAGAAATGACTTATGTGTGGGTCGATGATTCCAAAATAATTATTGATCATACCGAAGTAGGGGAGGTGCACGGAGGAAAAGGGTATGGCAAGCAACTGGTAATGGCAGGTGTGGAATTTGCACGAAAGCAGGAACTAAAGATCATCCCGCTCTGTCCTTTTGCAAAAAAAGTATTTGACAGAGATACTGATCTTCAAGATGTAAGATTTTAAAACCAATTCATATTCTATGGGAAAAACAATTATCACACTCCTCAGAGAGTCTGTGGAGAAGTACAGAGATTTGCCCTACCTCTACGAGGCACGTCAGGGAACAGAATATACCACGCTCACCTATGGTGAAGTGCAGGAGCATGCTATTCGTTTTGCAGCAGGGCTCATGGCGTTGGGCCTCAGGGCAGGGGAGCGGGTGTCGCTCATCTCAGAGGGGAAAAGCAACTGGGTGCTGGGTGAGCTGGGTATACTTCATGCGGGAGCGGTCTGTGTGCCGCTGTCGGTGAAGCTGGAGACAGAGCAGGACATCACTTTCCGGGTCAACCACTCCGACTCGGTGATGGTGCTGGCTTCCGATCAGCAGATCGCGAAGCTACGTCCCATGAAGGAGAAATTTACCACAGTAAAGCGTTACATCCTGCTTGACCAGGTAGAAACGGTTGGAGAGGATGAGATTTATTTCGATGCCGTACTGGCGCTGGGCGACAAGCTGCTAGAGACGGACAGAAAGCAGGTGGAAGAACGGATGGCAGCTGTGGAGCCTGATAGTCTGGCCAATATCTCTTACACATCGGGTACGACAGCCAACCCCAAGGGAATCATGCTGTCTCACGACAACTATGTTTGCAATGCCGAGCAGGCAGTGGACCATCTCAATGGCATACCATCCTTTTTCAGGACGCTGCTAATTCTTCCATGGGATCATTCCTTTGGACATACCGCCGGCATCTACTCTTTCATGAAATGCGGTGCTGCCATTGCCTCGGTGGCTGCCGGCAAGAGCGCCATGGAGATATTGCGCAACGTGCCAAAGAGCATGAAGGCGGTTAATCCCCACCTGTTGATGAGCGTGCCGGCGCTGGCCGCCAATTTCCGGAAAAATATCGAGGCTGGAATTGAGAAACAGGGTAAGACTGCCTGGCGTCTTTTCCGTCAGGGACTGAAGGTGGCATATGCCTACAACGGTGAAGGCCATAACCGGGGAAAAGGAAAGCGGGCACTGCTGAAGCCATTGGTTGATTTTTATGATAAGGTGATTTTTTCGAAGATACGGCAGAACTTCGCCAGCAACTTGCAGTATTTCATAGGCGGGGGTGCGCTGCTCGACATCGAGTTGCAGCGCTTTTTCTATGCCATCGGCATCCCGATGTACCAGGGTTACGGTCTCTCCGAGGCATCGCCCATCATCTCCGCCAACTCTGCTGCTGCACACAAGCTGGGTTCATCGGGAAAGACCATGCCCCGCATGGATATCCGTATCGGTGATGAAGCGATGAACCCGCTGCCGGTGGGTCAGAAGGGGGAGATCCTGATCAGGGGAGGTAATGTAATGAAGGGGTACTGGAAGAACCCGGAGGCGACGGCAGAGACCATTGTCGACGGCTGGCTCCGTACTGGCGATATGGGCTACCTCGATTCAGACGGTTATCTTTACGTGTTGGGGCGTACCAAGTCACTGCTGATCAGCAACGACGGAGAGAAATTCTCTCCCGAGGGAATTGAGGAGTCGATTACCGCCAAATCGGAGTACATCGACCAGTGCGTGCTGCACAACAACCAAAGCCCTTACACCACGGCGCTGCTGACGGTGAACCGGGAAGCACTGAAGCGGCGCACCACAGACCCGGCCGAGGCGGCACAAATTATCGCTGGTGAGATTGCTGCCTATATGAAAGGAGGAAAGCACGACGGACTCTTTCCCTACCGCTGGATTCCGACTGCCTTTGCAATCATTGAGGAACCCTTTAGCGAGAAGAATGAGATGGTCAACTCCACCATGAAGATTGTGAAGCACAAGGTGTATGAAAGATATGCAAAGGAAATTGAGATGCTGCACACGCCGAATGGGAAGAAACCAGATTCGGAACACAATCTGGAAATCCTGTCGGGACTGTTGTCTTAATGATCTGATAAAAATGAATGGGAACGGGAGATTATTTCTTCCGTTTTTTCTTTTTGAGGTAACTCGCACATGTTACAACCACCGCAGTGGGTGTTATCTTTGCGGGTGAAAAAGTGCCATACCTGTCGCAGGAGGATTATTCCTGTAACAATGCCAATGAGGATGACGATGAAAAGTTGTATATCCATAATCTTACAACAAAAAAAACTGTACAATGTTTGACAGGG
>CAZRRC010000012.1:40639-50647 GCA_964602395.1 uncultured Proteiniphilum sp.
TTCAATTCTACAGGAACAAGCCCCCAACCTGATGTGCCACAAGGGCAATGAGCCAGGCAAGCCCCGTGGAGTAGAAGACACTGAACAAAGCCCATTTCCAGGAATGCGACTCCTCCTTGATGGCTGCAATGGTTGCGATACAAGGGAAGTAAATCAGTACGAAGAGCAGGAATCCGATGATCACGAGCGGAGTGAAGACCGGTGATCCGTCAGGATAAGCTTCGGCTTGCAACCTGGTCTGCAACGACTGCTGATCTTCGCTGTCACCTGCGTAAAGAACCCCCATGGTGCTGATCACAATCTCCTTGGCAGCCATCCCCGAGAGGAGGCTCACCGATATTTTCCAGTCGAAGCCCAGCGGTCGCATCACAGGCTCCATGAACTTTCCTATTTTCCCGATATAGGAATTCTCCTGATGTGCCCTGTTTTGTGCGTAGCTTATTTCGGCCAGCTTGATATCCCGTTCTATGCTGTTGATTTCGTTTTGGTCGTACTGTACTTCAACCTGTGCCGCACCTGCCTCAAATGCAACGTCTCTCTGCCTGTCCTGCGGAAAATAACCCAGAAACCAGATCACGATTGAGGCGATCAGGATGGGCCCTCCCATCTTTTGGAGGTACTGCCGCGAACGGTCCCACATGTGGGTGACGATCGCTTTCAGGGTGGGCATTCTATAGGGAGGCAGTTCCATCACGAAAGGCGTATCCTCCTCCCGGAAGAGAGTTTTTCGAAACAGACGTGCCGTGAGGGCCGCAATCAAGATGCCAAAAGCGTACAATCCCAGCAAGACGAGGCTCGCCCGGGCAGGAAAGAAAGCGCCGACAAAGAGGATGTAAACCGGCAGACGGGCGCTACAGGACATGAAAGGGACAATGAGCATGGTGATCATGCGGCTGCTGCGGCTTTCAATGGTACGGGTGGCCATCACGGCGGGTACATTACAGCCAAAGCCCATGATCAGCGGGATAAACGATTTCCCGTGTAGCCCGATCCTGTGCATCAGTTTGTCCATGATGAAGGCGGCACGGGCCATATAGCCGGAGTCCTCCATAAAGGCAATAAAGAGATAGAGGATCACGATGTTGGGTAGAAACACAATCACGCCACCCACACCACCGACGATGCCATCCACGATCAGCGCTTTCAGGGGACCCTCCGCCATGTTGTTGCGGATCAGGTTTCCCAGGCCGGATACCAGCCACTCGATCCATTCCATCGGGTAGTTTCCCAGACGAAAGGTGGCCTCAAACATGATCCAGAGGAAGAGAAAGAAGAGTGGAAATCCAAGATATTTGTTTGTGACAATGGAGTCGAGCAGTTTTGTTTTTTCGGCAAAATGAATTTTCTCGGTGAGCGTCTCTTTCAACGCTCCGGCAATGAATCCATAACGGGCGTTGGTGAATGCCGACTCGGAATCTTCGCGCAGCAGTTTCTCGATGTAGATGCATTCCTTGTCTCTGCGAGAAAGAATCTGCTCCCGGCGGGGGTGCATGTTTATGCGACTTTCCACCTCCTTGTCGCCCTCCAGCAATTTTACGCATACATACCGCAGGGGCATCTTCCAATTTTTGACCTCACTCTGTATCAGTTCCCGTTCCATGATGGTGATCGACTTCTCCAGTACCCTTCCATAAGGGATTTGTATCGGTTCCCGATCTTTGGCCTGATAGACAGCGATGACTTTTTCAAGGAGCTGGGGTATGCCTTCTCCTCTCTTACCTACCGTGGGAACAATGGGCGTGTTGATGAGCGCGGAGAATTTCTCATGTTCAAATGTGCGACCGCTCTCCTCCAGCTCGTCGTACATGTTCAGGGCGATGACCATGGGAACTTGTAGGTCAAGCAACTCAGTGGTGAGGTAAAGGTTCCGTTCCAGTGCCGATGCCGATACCACATTCACAATCACATCGGGTTTTTCCTCCAGCATGTACTTACGAGCATACAGCTCCTCGGGAGTATAGGCGGAAAGTGAATAGGTGCCGGGCAGGTCGACCAGCGTGAAAGTGTAGCCGTGGTGTTTCAACGTTCCCTCTTTGGCATTTACCGTCACACCGCTGTAGTTTCCAACCCGCTCGTGTCCTCCTGATGCCAGGTTAAAAATGGACGTTTTTCCTGAGTTGGGGTTCCCCAGCAAGGCTACTTTGATATTTTTTTCGGGTGTATGCTGATAGCAGGCGCGATGCCGTCTCCTCATTCCGCACCCGTTTCCGTTCTCCACTACTGCAGATAGTGTGCTGTCATCGGTCGCCAACAGCTCATCGGTATCGAAGCCTCTTTTCTTTGCTTCCTCCTCCAGCATAGCGATCTCTATCATCACTGCCTCACTCCGGCGCAATGATACCTCATATTCCATAATCCCATACTTGATGGGATCTTTCAACGGTGCGTTCAGCAGTGACTTCACTTCCTCACCACGCACGAATCCCATCTCCAGAATTCGTTTCCTGAAGGCTCCGTTACCATTTACTTTTATGATGTATGCTTTTTGTCCTGTTTGTAGTTCCGACAGACGCATAAATATTCAAACTCCCTTATTAGCCAGCAAAGGTACAACATTTCTCCATATTATTTATATCAATTATAAATAATAACTTGTGTAATACTTTGTTTGATGTTGTTTTTTGTATATTTGAAAAGTGACGGAAATGATAAGTAAACGTAAACAAACCTATTATGGAATACAGAATCGAAAAGGACACGCTGGGTGAGGTGAAGGTGCTAGCGGATAAATTGTGGGGGGCACAGACAGAACGGTCTCGCAATAATTTTAAAATAGGGCCGCCTGCTTCCATGCCGATGGAGATCATCTATGGCTTTGCTTACCTGAAAAAAGGAGCTGCTTATGCAAATCATCAACTGGGAATTTTGTCCGGTGATAAAAGGGATCTCATTGCAAGGGTGTGCGACGAGATACTGGAGGGGAAGCACGACGATCAGTTTCCACTGGTGATCTGGCAGACAGGATCAGGTACGCAGAGCAACATGAACGTTAACGAGGTGATTTCCAATCGGGCACAACTGCTGGCTGGCAAAGTGATCGGGGAAGGAGAGAAGGCGCTGCAGCCTAATGATGATGTGAATAAATCGCAATCGTCGAATGATACTTTTCCTACTGCCATGCATATTGCCTGTTATAAAAAAGTAGTGGAGCTGACTTTGCCGGGATTGAGGCAGCTGCATAAGTCTCTTCAGGCAAAATCGGAAGAGATGGCCAATGTGGTGAAGATCGGTCGTACCCATCTGATGGATGCAACCCCGATTACACTGGGGCAGGAGTTCAGCGGGTATGCAGCACAGCTGGCGTTCGGTATCAAAGCCATTGAGCATACGCTGCCCCATCTGGCAGAGTTGGCTTTGGGAGGCACAGCCGTAGGTACGGGATTAAACACACCGAAGAATTACGATACAACGGTGGCTCAGTTTATTGCCGAGTTCACCGGCCTTCCTTTTGTGACGGCCGTCAACAAGTTCGAGGCAATGGCAGCTCATGATGCCATTGTGGAGACACATGGCGCATTAAAACAAGTTGCGGTCTCGCTCAACAAGATTGCGAACGATATCCGTCTGCTGGCCTCAGGGCCCAGGAGCGGTATCGGTGAGATCATTATTCCTGCCAACGAGCCCGGTTCATCCATCATGCCAGGGAAGGTAAATCCTACTCAGACAGAGGCACTCACCATGGTATGTGCACAGGTGATAGGGAACGATACAGCCATTGCCCTCGGTGGTATGCAGGGCCATTTTGAGCTGAACGTGTTTAAGCCGCTGATGGCGGCCAACTTCCTGCAGAGTGCGCAGTTGCTGGGAGATGTGACGGTGTCGTTCAATATGCATTGCGTTTCCGGAATCGAACCCAACAAACCGCGCATCAAGGAGTTGCTGGACAACTCGCTGATGCTGGTAACGGCGCTCAACACAAAGATCGGCTACTACAAGGCAGCAGAGATCGCCAATGCAGCACATGCAAACGGTACCACATTGAAACAGGAGGCGCTGCGGTTAGGATACGTGACGGCGGAAGATTTCGACAAGTGGGTACGTCCCGAAGAGATGATCGGTCCTATGGGCGGTTGATAATTCATGCTACTCCCTGTCCTCCGGAAGTTTCAACAGCAGGAGAATCCAGTGAATAACCTGTTACTGCGTCAAGGAGAATGAATATAAATGGCATCTTTTTTTGATGCCGTTTTTTATTTGTATTTTTGTCTCATGAACGCATAAACTGGATCAACATCTAAACGATTATAACCAAATATTTTTATGGCAAACAAACCTTTCAGATATCAGTCGCCTTTCCCCATGTCGAAAGACCGGACTGACTATTATCTGCTCACCAAAGAGCATGTCTCTGTATCAGAATTTGAAGGAAAAGAAATCCTCAAAGTATCCAAAGAAGGATTGACATTAATGGCTCAAACCGCTTTTCGTGATGTGGAGTTCCTACTTCGTCCCGAACACCAGGAGCAGGTCGCCAAAATCCTTCAAGACCCCGAATCAAGTGAAAACGACAAATTCGTGGCACTCACCTTCCTGCGCAATGCAGAGATATCGGCCAAAGGGATTCTCCCCTTCTGCCAGGATACCGGTACAGCCATCATCATGGGCAAAAAAGGACAACAGGTGTGGACCGAAGGAAACGACGAGGAGGCACTCTCTCAGGGTGTCTACAATACCTTTGTAAACGAGAACCTGCGCTACTCACAGAATGCTCCCCTCAACATGTACGACGAAGTGAATACCGGCACCAACCTGCCGGCACAGATCGATCTATATGCTGTGGAGGGTAATGAATACAAATTCCTTTGCATTGCCAAGGGAGGTGGTTCTGCCAATAAGACCTACCTCTACCAGGAAACCAAGGCATTGCTTACCCCTGGGAAACTGGAAGCCTTCCTGATTGAGAAGATGAAGTCGCTGGGTACGGCTGCCTGCCCACCTTACCACCTGGCGTTTGTGATCGGTGGTACGTCGGCAGAGGCTAACCTGAAGACGGTGAAGCTGGCCTCGGCCAAGTATTACGACAACCTGCCTACAGAAGGCAATGAGCTGGGACAGGCTTTTCGCGACATTGAACTGGAAAACAGATTGAAGAAAGCTTCGGAAGAACTGGGCCTGGGTGCACAGTTTGGCGGGAAGTATTTCACACACGACGTACGGGTAATCCGCCTGCCGCGCCATGGAGCTTCCTGTCCCGTGGGGATGGGTGTCTCCTGTTCGGCCGACCGCAACATCAAGGCTAAGATCAACCGCGACGGTATATGGATTGAGAAGATGG
Organism: uncultured Proteiniphilum sp.; assembly: GCA_964602395.1. Lineage (GTDB taxonomy): Bacteria > Bacteroidota > Bacteroidia > Bacteroidales > Dysgonomonadaceae > Proteiniphilum. Next base: position 45,915 of record CAZRRC010000012.1, read on the forward strand.
AAGACAATCCGGCACGGCTTATTCCGGAAGAATATCGCCAGGCTGGCGAAGGGGGCGGTGTGAAGATCGACCTCAACCGACCCATGAATGAGATACTCGCTGAACTCTCCAAATATCCTGTTTCTACACGACTCTCACTCAACGGTACCATCATCGTGGGACGCGATATTGCCCACGCGAAACTGAAGGAACGAATCGACCGTGGAGAGGGAATGCCTCAGTATATGAAGGATCATCCCATCTATTATGCCGGCCCGGCAAAGACACCGGCAGGGTATGCCTCTGGATCCATGGGACCTACCACAGCTGGACGCATGGACTCCTACGTGGATCTGTTCCAGTCGCATGGCGGTAGCATGATCATGTTGGCCAAAGGGAACCGCAGTCAGCAGGTAACCGACGCCTGCAAGAAGCATGGCGGCTTTTACCTGGGAAGCATTGGAGGCCCGGCCGCTATCCTCGCACAGGAGAGCATCAAGAGCCTGGAGTGCCTGGAGTACCCCGAGCTGGGTATGGAGGCCATCTGGAAAATTGAAGTGGAGAATTTCCCGGCTTTCATTCTGGTGGATGACAAGGGGAACGATTTCTTCAAGGTGGTGGCACAGCCCAATTGTGCAATGGGGTAAAGAGCTTTCAGTTTAAGAATCGGTGACGGGTCGGTAATAGGGTCTAGTCGAAGGTGATAAATCTTCGTAAGAATTTAATTTCGAATTTCTTAAAAATAAAAATGATGAAAAAATCGATATTGCTTTGCATCTCCCTTATTGCCGGCCTTTCCATTTCGTGGGGACAGGTCAGGGTTCTCGCAACGCTGGAGAAAGGGTGGAAGTTCACACGGGAAGATAATAGTCTTGCATCGGAGGTTGCCTTCGACGACAGCAGCTGGCAGTCGGTGCGGGTGCCGCACGACTGGGCCATATATGGCCCCTTCGACAAACAAAACGACATTCACCGCATGGCCATCGTGCAGGACGGGCAGACTACTGCCATAGAGCATTACGGCCGTACGGGAGGTCTTCCATTTACCGGAGTCGGGTGGTACCGCAACCGTTTCTCCATCCCTGATTTTTCGAAAGATAAGCGGGTGACCATACAGTTCGACGGTGCGATGAGCAATGCCCGTGTATATATCAATGGAAAAGAGGCTGGCTACTGGCCCAATGGCTACAACACCTTTTATTTCGATATTACCGAACTGTTGAACAGCGACGGACAGGACAATACGCTGGCGGTACGTCTGGAGAATTTCAACGAGCAGTCTCGCTGGTATCCAGGTGCAGGATTGTACCGCAATGTGCATCTAATCACCACGAGTGATACGCACATACCCATTTGGGGAACCTATGTGACCACTCCGGAGGTGACCGATGATTTCGCCCGTGTTAAGATACAAACGAGGCTGCAGCAGGGTGAAGTATCGTCTGAAGATGTTTTTTTTAAACTGAAGACTTCGATCCTCGATCCGTCCGGTAAGGTGGTGGCAGTAGCCGAAGATGCGTTCACGAAATACGATGAGGGGCAGATAGAACAGACACTCATCGTAGAGAAACCTCTGTTGTGGGATATCAGACAACCCAATCTTTATAAGGTAAATTCGGTCCTGAGCAGGGTTGAGAAAACCACCAGCAACGCAGACAATAAAACCACGACAATAGAGACCGAAAGGTCTGTGGATGAGTACAACACTCCTTTTGGTGTCCGGACGATTGAAGTGGTGGCTAACGAAGGCTTTTACCTGAACGGCCGGAAAATTAAATTCCAGGGTGCCTGCATGCACCACGACCTGGGACCTTTGGGTGGTGCCGTGAACGAGGCTGCCATCCGTCGCCAGATACGCATTCTGCAAGATATGGGTGTGAATGCCATCCGCACTTCACACAACATGCCGGCGCCGGAGTACGTGCGCATTGCCGACGAGATGGGGATGATGTTGATGGTGGAAACCTTCGACGAATGGGCTATTCCCAAGGTGAAGAATGGCTACAACCGGTATTTCAAAGAATGGGCTGAGAAGGATGTCACCAACGTGTTGCATCATTACCGAAATAATCCCAGTGTGGTGATGTGGTGTATCGGAAACGAGGTAGAAGAACAGAGCAACCCGCAAGGGGCGAAGGTGGCCCGTTTCCTACAGGATATCTGCCACAGGGAAGATCCTACACGACCTGTAACAAACGGCATGGACCGTGTAGACAATGTCTTGTCCAATTACATGGCCGCCATCATGGATGTACCCGGTTTCAACTACCGTTCTTTTCGCTATCAGGAAGCATATGAAAAGCTACCACAGCAAGTCGTTCTGGGTAGTGAAACCACCTCTGCCCTGAGCTCCCGCGGTGTGTATAAATTCCCGGTGCAAAGAAAAGCCATGGCGCTGTACGACGATCACCAGGCTTCCTCCTATGATCTCGAGCATGCCAGCTGGTCGAATTTACCGGAAGATGACTTTATACAGCACGACGACCTGCCTTACACCATGGGTGAATTTATATGGACGGGCTTCGACTATCTGGGCGAGCCCACACCCTATTACAGCCACTGGCCCAGCCACAGTTCTCTCTTTGGCGCGGTAGATCTGGCAGGCATTCCCAAAGATCGTTTTTATCTCTATCGCAGTCACTGGAACAAGGAGGATGAGACACTTCACATCCTGCCTCACTGGAACTGGAAAGGACGGGAAGGAGAGGTGACTCCCGTTTTTGTCTACACCAACTATCCCTCAGCTGAACTGTTCATCAACGGCAAAAGCCAGGGGAGGCAGACGAAAGACCTGTCTGTCCCGCTCGATGGTAGTTATACCAAAGAGGCGCAGCAGTCGCTCCAACGGCAAAAGCGTTATCGCTTGATGTGGATGGACACCAAATATGAACCAGGCACCGTGAAGGTGGTGGCTTACGATGAGAAGGGCAATGTGGCGGCAGAGAAGGAGATCCGTACTGCTGGCAAACCCCACCGCCTGCTTTTGGAGGCTGACAGGGAGGTAATCAGTGCCGACGGCAAAGATCTTTCGTTCATCACCGTATCGGTCGTTGATAAAAATGGCAACCCTTGTTCCACTGTCAACGATCTGGTTACTTTTAAGGTAAAGGGAGCCGGAACTTACCGTGCCGGTGCCAATGGCGATCCGGCCGGACTCGACCTGTTCCACCTGCCGCAAATGCATCTCTTTAACGGGAAGCTGGTGGCTATTGTGGAATCTACAGAGAGCCCGGGCTCCATTATCCTGGAAGCCAGTGCTAAAGGTTTGAGGAAGGCAACTGTTACAATTCAGACCAGGTAACACATCGTTAATAAAAATAACACGAACGCTCCATCGAAAGGTGGGGCGTTTTGCGTAACTTTGCATCCCAAATAAATAGATTGATGGCAAGAAAAAGAAAAGAACTACCCCTATTGGAGTCGGTACTTATTACCGACGTAGCAGCTGAAGGAAAAGCAATTGCAAAGGTGGATGGCATGGCGGTATTTGTGCCCTATGCCTTGCCGGGCGATGTAGTGGATCTGCAGCTCACGCGTAAAAAGAACAGCTACGCCGAGGGGAGGGTGGTGCGCTTTGAAAAATATTCCGAAAACAGGACAACACCCTTTTGCAGTCATTTTGGGGTGTGCGGAGGTTGCAAGTGGCAGCAGCTGCCTTATCCCGAACAATTGAAATACAAACAGAAACAAGTACAGGATAGCCTGGAGCGGATCGGTAAGATCGAATTGCCCGAAATAACACCTATCCTGGGGGCACCCAAAGATACTTTTTACCGAAATAAACTGGAGTTCACCTTTTCCAATAAACGGTGGCTGACAGAGGAAGAAATCAGGTCCGACAGAGAGTTTGCACAGATGAACGCCGTCGGGTTCCATATCCCGGGGATGTTTGATAAGGTGCTGGACATCGACAAGTGCTGGCTGATGGATGATCTGTCTAACCAAATAAGGAACAGCATTCGTGCCTTCTCCCTGGAGCATGGATACTCTTTCTTCGATCTGCGCAACCAGCAGGGACTGATGCGCATCCTCATGATCCGCAACAGCTCCATAGGTGAATGGATGGTGATTGTGGTGTTCTATGAAGACGATGCAGAGAAAAGAGAACGCCTACTGGAACATGTTGCCTTACAGTTTCCGCAAATCACCTCACTGCTTTACATCATCAACCAGAAAGCGAACAACACCATTACCGATCAGGAGGTGCTGGTATGGAAGGGACGCGATCACATCATTGAGGAGATGGAAGGACTGCAATTTCGTATCGGTCCCAAGTCGTTCTACCAGACCAACAGCGAGCAGGCTTATCACCTTTACGAGGTGGCACGCAACTTTGCTCAGCTAACGGGCGATGAACGGGTTTATGACCTCTATACTGGAACAGGTACCATTGCCAACTTCGTGGCACGCAAAGCGAAGGAAGTGATTGGTATTGAATATGTGGAGGAGGCGATTGCCGATGCGAAGATCAATTCAGCAATCAACCAGATCGAAAACACCCGATTTTACGCTGGCGATATGAAGGATGTACTTACGGCGGAGTTTATTGAAGCGCACGGCCGTCCCGATGTGATCATCACCGACCCGCCCCGTGCAGGCATGCACGAAGATGTAGTCAACGCTATTCTGCTCGCGGAGCCGGAGAGGATTGTCTACGTGAGTTGTAACCCCGCAACGCAGGCACGCGATCTGAACCTTCTGGACAGCAAATACCGCGTTACACGCGTGCAGCCGGTGGACATGTTTCCCCACAC
>CAZRRC010000013.1:0-45623 GCA_964602395.1 uncultured Proteiniphilum sp.
TGTGCAGGAGCGCTTTCTCTTCGTGATCAAACACACCGGTCAGTCTGCCACCTTTGATTAAATCGAACAGATGCGTGTTGCCCAGATCCTCCTGCAGGTAAAACAACCCGTCATCCGATACGGCAAGCAGCTCTGGTACATTCAGTTGTTGAGAGCGGAAATGTTTTGCCAACCGGATGAAAGCGCGGTTCTCATCGCGCGACTCCCCATGTACGCCTATAAGCGATATCCCATCACGCTGTATGCGGTAATATTTCCGGTTGGAACCCGAGGAGGGCAGTGCCTCCAGGCTGGGATTTTCTTTTCCGGTATGATCTGTAAAGAGGGAAATGAGTTGTTGCATGTTCTATGTTGAGGCGTTTAAAAGTTTCGTCGTTTCGATGTTTCGGGGTTTGCACGTTTTGGAGTACAATTTTTCAGAATTTTTACTGGCTACAAATATCCTCCAGCTCTTTCAACCAGACGGCTGCCGAAGCATCGCTCGGCATGCGCCAGTCGCCGCGGGGCGAAAGGTTCACAGAACCCACCTTGGGCCCGTCGGGCAGGCAGGAGCGTTTGAACTGCTGCGCAAAAAAACGCTTGTAAAAAACCCTCAGCCATTTCCCTATTTCGTCGGGAGCATATTTTTCGTTAAAAGCCTGACAGGCCAGAAAGAAAATACGTTTTGGCCCATCACCGTAGCGAAGCATGCGATGCAGGAAGAAATCGTGCAGCTCATAGGGGCCCACAAAATGTTCCGTTTTTTGGGCGATGTTTCCCTCTTCGTCCGCTGGCAGGAGCTCGGGACTAAATGGCGTATCGAGCACGTCGTGCAGGATGCTACGGGCCGGTTCTTCCATCCTGTTGTCGGCAATCCATTGCACCAGTTTGGCCACCAGTGTCTTGGGGATACTCGTATTCACGCCATACATCGACATGTGGTCGCCATTATAGGTAGCCCATCCCAGGGCGAGCTCCGACATGTTTCCTGTACCCACCACCAGACCACCGGTCATATTGGCGTAATCCATCAGAATCTGGGTACGTTCCCGCGCCTGGCTGTTCTCGTAAGTTATGTCGTGTAGGTGGATGTCGTGCCCGATATCTTTGAAATGTTGGGTGACTGCTTCTGTAATGGAAATCTCTCTCATGGTTACACCCGCCGACTTCATCAGTTCAACAGCGTTGCGATAGGTTCGTTTTGTAGTTCCAAACCCCGGCATGGTGATGCCATGGATATTTTCACGAGGAAGGCTGAGGATATCGAATGCCTTGATGGTTACGAGAAGGGCCAGGGTGGAATCGAGGCCACCCGAAATGCCGATGATCGCTGTGGTCACTCCTGTGTGCTGAAGGCGTTTCGCCAACCCGTTTGTCTGAATAAGAAATACCTCCGAAAGATGCTCTTCGGCTCTGTTATCGGAAGGAATAAAAGGGTGGGGGTTGAAGGTGCGGTACCATTTATCGGGAGTGACCGGAGGAAGGAAACAGTCTACCTCCGAGATCTGTTCGGAAAATGCTGTCAGATAGTTGGTGTTTTTTATCCGGTCGTGACGCAGGGCATCGATGTCGATGTCGGCAATGAGGAGTTCACTCTTCAGCGAGAAACGTTTCGATTCAGCCAGCAGCACCCCGTTCTCGGCAATCAGGCAGGCACCAGAAAAAACAAGGTCGGTGGTCGATTCGCCACACCCCGCTGAAGCGTACACGTAGGCGGCGTTGCATCGTGCCGACTGCTGGAGTACAAGCGACTTCCTGTACTGGTGTTTACCCACCAGCTCGTTGCTGGCCGATAGGTTGAAAAGGATGTCCGCTCCCTGCAGTGCCAGACTTGAGGAGGGAGGGTTGGGCGTCCATAAATCTTCACATATCTCAATCGCAAAGTGGGCGAAGGGTGTGCGAAAAACCATCCCTTCGGAAGCAACAGGTACTGCGTCACCGCCAATCTCTATTGAAAAGTCACGCAGATCGCCAGCCGCGGCGAACCATCTTTTCTCGTAATATTCCCTGTCGTTGGGAATGTTCGTTTTGGGAACAATTCCCAGAATGCCTTCGCCCGATATGACAGCGGCCACATTGAACAGGCTGCTTTTGATGCGGAGCGGCAGACCCACGATGGCAATGAGGGAAGGTTTCTCCTTCATGAATGCGACAAGCTCTGTCAGTGCAGCAATCGCCCTGCGTTGCAATGCTTCCTGAAAGAAGAGGTCGCCGCAGCTGTATCCCGTGATGCATAGTTCGGGAAAACAGACAATCTGAACGCTTTCCCGGTGGGCATGTTCCAGAAGGGATTTTATTTCCCCAATGTTGTAATCACAGTCGGCTACCTTCAATGAGGGCGACGCAGCAGCCACGCGTAAAAAACCGTAATCGTTTATTTCCATATATCTTCCTCCAAAAGACAATTCTTATCTGTAAACAAGACTCCTTGCAGATGATCAAATTCATGTTGGAAAATCACTGCCACAAAGTTGTCACTCCTGTGAAATCCCTCTAAGCGTTCCCGATGGAAATCACCTTTTTCATCCCAAAATTCCACTTCTATCCATGGGTATCGTACCGAGTTGCCGCTTATATCGGGGATGGAGAGACATCCGTCGCGTACAAAACAAATCGTTTCCGTCGCATGTGCCACCATGCGTGGATTGATCACTACCTGTATAGGTTCCCCGGGAAGGTCTACCCGGATAAACAGGAAAACATTCTTCAGCACACCCACCTGGGGAGCTGCTATGCCCACACCGCCGGCCTGTTCCATTGTGATGTGCAGGCGTTCGATGAGTAACTGCAGGATTTCATCGTCCGCAATTGAATCGGGATCTGCCATATCAGTGGATGGCATTCGCAGAATCAACGAATCCACTTGGTCGGTTGTCTGAAGAATGCGGAATACACTTTCCCCCGTTCCGTGGCAGATAATCTCCAGCTCTCTTTCTGAGAAAGTTGTTGTACGCTGTGAGAAACCCATTGTAACCTGCAGAGATAGCAGGATGAGTATGTTGACAAATTTCTGTTTCATTCCGCCTGAATGCTTTACGTACAAAAATAAACAAATAAATTGGGAATGATATAAAACGAAACGATTGTACCGAATTAAATCCGGGTGTTCCGCACGAGCTTCAGCATTTCTGGCATGGCTTCAACCAGGGCAATCATGGAGTCGAATACCAGCGAGGCGCCTGCATCAAGCAGTACGGCATCGGGCAGTGGCCCTGTATTTACGGCAATGGTAAAGATTCCCGCTCCCACTGCTGCTTCAATACCCAACGGAGCATTCTCGATTACGATGGCCTCGTTGGGCTTCAGATTGCCCCCTTTCTGTAACCCCATCAAAAATGGCTCAGGGTGGGGCTTGCCATGGACAACGTCGAAAGCGGTAACCATGGTAGCGGGGGTGAAGATACCCGGAAAATGAGTGTCCAGTTTATTGAGCAGAGAAGGTTGGCCGGAGCCTGTCACCAACACCGGGGTAAGTCCCTCCTTTTTTACGTAGTCCAACAGTTCTTTTGATCCCGGTATGGTTGCCCCGCTGTTGTATAACTGGAATAACTCTGATTTGCGTGCATAAATTTTTTGTTCCTCCTCTTCGGTTGAATTGCGATGGAGGTTTCTCTGGAAAATAGCATTGATGGTTGATTTGCCTATTCTTCCCTCCTGCATATAAAATTCGTTTGGCAAGTGCTGCAGGTTGAACTCTTCTACTGTCTGCCGCCACGATTTGTCGTGCGCAGGCATGGAGTCGTACAGCACTCCATCCATGTCAAAAATGACCGATTTTAGATCGATGTGCGTAAATGCATGTTGATGTAAATATTTGGTGAGTATTTGTTTCATTGATTGGGTTTGTAGTGTGATTAAATCATGAAAATCACCGGTTACCTTTTGGGTGACCGGTGATTTTTTTTGATTGTACCGATATCAGATACGTTGTTTGATCGCTTTTGTTTCAGCTTCGTATCCCGGTTTTTCCAGTAGTGCGAACATGTTCTTTTTGTACGCTTCCACGCCAGGCTGGTTGAAGGGGTTGATCCCCAGCAGGTAACCACTGATGCCGCAGGCTTTCTCAAAGAAGTAAATCAGCTGTCCGATATATTTCTCATTCAGTTCAGGAAGTTCAATCAACAGATTGGGTACATCCCCATCCACATGTGCGATGCGGGTGCCCAATTCGGCCATTTTGTTCACCTCATCCACGCGCCTGTCTTTGAGGAAGTTTAATCCGTCGAGATCCCTTTCGTCGTATGGTATTTGTACTTTCTTGTTTGGTTTTTTCACCGAGATCACTGTCTCAAAGATGGTGCGCTCACCTTCCTGTATCCATTGTCCCATGGAGTGCAGGTCGGTGGTGAAGTCCACTGCTGCCGGGAAGATGCCCAGGTTATCCTTGCCTTCGCTTTCCCCATAGAGCTGTTTCCACCATTCTGCCAGGAAGTGGAGTTTGGGGTGGTAGTTCACGAGAATCTCTATTTTTTTGCCCTGTCTGTAAAGCAGGTTACGTATCACTGCGTAGATAGCCGGCAGGTTGTAATCGAACGACACAGAGGGAGCAGTAGCTTTTTCAATTTCCATGGCACCTTGCACCAGTTTCCGGATGTCGATGCCTGCCACGGCGATGGGCAGCAACCCCACCGGGGTCAGTACCGAGTAGCGGCCTCCTACATTGTCGGGGATGACAAAGGTCTTGTATCCCTCGGTGGTGGCCAGTGAACGAAGAGCGCCTTTTGATGCGTCGGTGATGGCGACAATCCGTTGGCGGGCTTCTTCTTTGCCCACCTTGTTTTCCAACTGATCTTTCAAAAGCCGGAAGGCAATAGCCGGTTCGGTTGTAGTTCCCGATTTTGAGATGTTGATGATACCGAACTCTCTATCTTGTAGCCAGTCCATTAACTCATACAGGTAATCTTCGCCAATGTTGTTTCCTGCATAAAGAATTACCGGGTTTTTACGCGTCTGCCTATCCTGTAGCCAGTCGAACGAGCCCGAAAGAGCATCGATCACCGCACGGGCGCCCAGGTAGCTGCCGCCGATGCCCACTACCACCACGGCATCGCAACGTGTACGCAACACGGTCGCGGCATCTTCTATTTCCTTGAAATCCTCTTCGGTAATGGAGGAGGGTAGATTCACCCATCCCAGAAAATCGCTTCCTTCGCGTGAACCGTTGTATAATGCCTGGTTGGAGGCTGTGGCATGTGGTGCCTGATTCAGAATCTCCTCTTCCTGGAGGAAACTGAGTACCTGTTTGATGTTTAATTGAATGTTATCCATTGTGTATGCTGTTAAAATCGAGGTGATACATAGATTCCCTTGTTCATTTAAAAAAATTCGATCAGCTTATTGATTGCTGTCTGTGGCGGCAGTTTCTCGTAGAGAACCTGGTACACCGTCCGGGCGATGGGCATGTTGATCCGAAAGCGACTGTTGAGCTCATTGATGCATTTTGCCCCATAATATCCTTCGGTAACCATCTCCATCTCCAGTTGTGCCGTTTTTACCGAATAGCCTTTTCCGATCATGGCACCAAGGGTTCGGTTGCGACTGAACTGCGAATAACCGGTGACGAGCATATCACCCAAATAGTGCTGCTCGGTGATGTTGCGTTCCAGGGGAACGACCCCTTCAAGGAAGTGCGCCATTTCCCGGGCACAATTGCTCATCAGCACGGCCTGGAAATTATCGCCATACTGCAAGCCCTGGCAAATACCGGCTGCGATGGCATATATATTCTTTAAGACAGCGGCAAGTTCAATACCCACTACATCGTTCGATAAACGAACCTTCAACAGGCGTGAAGTAATAGCTTCGGAGAGTAGCGTTGCTTTGTTTTGGTCGCTGCTGGCGACAGTGAGGAACGACAAACGTTCCAGAGCCACCTCTTCGGCATGACAAGGTCCAGAGATGACGCCGATGTTTTCTGTTGGGATCTTGTAATTGGATGAGAGAAACTCGCTCATCACCATGTTGTCATTGGGTATAATCCCTTTGAGTGCCGACACCATGAATTTGTCGCGGAAGGTGCTGTTCCATATCCTGCGGAAATATTGTTTCACGAAGGGAGAAGGAATGGCGATGATGATGGTATCCGACTCTTTGATTGCCTTCTCAATGTTGGAGTAAAAGGTAATCTGGGCCAGGTTGAATTTTACATTGGTCAGATAATTGGGATTGTGCCCCAATTTGTAGAATCCTTCAATCTGGTCGTCACGACGGATGAACCAGTTCATCTGCTTTTGGTTCATCAGCACAATTTTGGCCAGTGCTGTACCCCAGGTACCGCCTCCCAAAATACAGATTTTTCCGATTGAATCCGTCATGATGGTACTTTAAAAGTAGGGTGACGATTACTCCGATGCGTTGGCAATCCAGGTTTTAACCTCTTCGGGTGAGGGATTGTTCAGTCCCATTTTGAACTTTTTGTTCAGTCCGCAAATCTCCTGATGGAATTTATTGGGATTTACTTCCTGCAGCGCTTTTACCTGAAGATATCCTGCTTTTTGGATCACGGCAACCCATTCCTCCGGGATGCCGAGTTGTGCATAGTCTTCCACACTATCTCTTTTTGCTTTCTTTTCAGGACGCATCAACGGGAAGAGTAGCACCTCCTGAATGGTGGTCTGCCCGGTGAGCATCATGGTCAGTCGATCCATCCCTATTCCCATACCCGATGTGGGTGGCATGCCATATTCGAGAGCCCGCAGAAAATCCTGGTCTATGAACATCGCTTCGTCGTCGCCCTTCTCGGAGAGGCGCAGTTGTTCTTCGAATCGTGCACGCTGATCGATGGGGTCGTTCAGTTCAGAGTAAGCGTTGGCTAGTTCCTTCCCATTGACCATCAGTTCAAAACGCTCTGTCAGCTCTGGATTGTCGCGGTGACGTTTGCAAAGGGGCGACATTTCAATGGGATAATCAATGATGAAGGTGGGTTGTATGTATTTTCCCTCGGCCTTCTCGCCAAAGATCTCATCAATCAGTTTTCCTTTCCCCATTGTCTCATCCTGCTCCACACCCAGTTGCTTGCAGACGTCACGGAGCTGATTTTCATCCATTCCGTTTATGTCGATACCGGTATGATCCTTGATGGCATCGATCATGGTCACCCTTTTGTAGGGAGCCTTGAAGTCTATTTCATGTTCGCCGACCGTTACTTTGGTTGTGCCGAGTACCTTGAGCGCTACATGCTCCAGCATTTGCTCGGTAAATTCCATCATCCAGCGGTAGTCTTTGTAAGCTACGTAAATTTCCATCACGGTGAACTCGGGATTGTGTGTCCGGTCCATCCCTTCATTCCGGAAGTTGCGGGAGAATTCATAAACCCCTTCAAATCCGCCAACGATAAGCCTCTTTAAATAGAGTTCGTTCGCTATACGGAGGTAGAGGTCGATGTCGAGCGCATTCATGTGGGTGATGAAAGGACGTGCTGCAGCTCCTCCGGGGATGCTTTGGAGTACGGGGGTATCCACTTCAAGATAACCCATGTTGTTGAAGTAAGTGCGCATTGCATCGAAGATGCGGGTGCGTTTCACGAAAATATCCCTTACGTCGTCGTTTACCAGCAAGTCCACATATCGCTGTCGATAGCGTAGCTCCGGATCGGAAAGCTTATCGTAAGCCACACCATCCTTCATCTTTACTACCGGCAGTGGCCTGAGTGACTTCGATAAGATGGTGAGTGTTTCCGCATGTACCGAGATCTCGCCCGTTTGGGTGCGAAAAACAAAACCGGTAATTCCTACGAAATCACCAATATCGGTCAGCTTCTTAAAAATGGTGTTGTAAAGATCCTTGTTTTCTCCCGGACAAATGTCGTCGCGGGTTATGTAAACCTGAATACGCCCTTTGGCGTCCATCAGTTCAATGAAAGAGGCCTTTCCCATGATGCGGCGTGTCATGATGCGGCCTGCTATGCTTACGTGGCGACGTTCATCGTCGTCCTTGAATGCGTCTTTTATTTCTGTGGACCAGGCGTCCACATCGTACAGTGCGGCAGGATAAGGTTCCACACCCAACGATCTTAATTCATCGAGGCTCTGCCGACGGATAATCTCCTGTTCGCTAAGTTCTAAATTTTGCATGTTCTGATAGTAGTTCGGGGAAGTGATACCCAAATTTTGCACAAAAATACAAAATATATTTGCGAATGCCTACTTTTTCTTCACTTTACGATGCAGTAAAACGCTCAAAAGATGTTTCATATACCCATGTAATACAGGAAGAAAATAGAATGCAAAAAAGGTTGTCAAATAGCCCGCATTTCATTGCTGAAAAATTTCATTAATTAGAAAATAATACCTTACTTTGTAGTGTATGGTTGAATATGGCTTAATTGGTTAATATTCAAAATTCTGGAGATGTTCTTTAACTTTAAAGTGTTCCTTTTGTCAACGTTCATTGAAGGTGTCAAGCCTTCAATAAATTAAATTGTCGCAAACTGACATGTACGGAAGACACAATGATAGTTGTTGTTGTGCATTGTTTGTAAAGAAAATGAATTTACAAAGGGTAAATGAAATAATTAGCGGTGCCATTCAACTCGATTGTAACCCGTTGCGCGAATATGCACATGCTTTCGCCTCTGATTTGATGAGCGATGTATTGCGGTATCAAATGGAAAACGCCGTGCTTATTACAGGGCTGTGTACCGTGCAGGCGATCCGTACAGCCGAGATCATCAATATTCCCTGCATCATCTTTGGCCGTGGAAAGCAGGTAACACCCGACATGCTGGCACTGGCCGAAGAACATCAGATTTCCATTATTGTCTGCAACTCCACCATCTTTGAGATAGCTGGGAAACTTTATCAAAACGGACTGAAGCCGGTACTATATGAAGATGCAGTATCACATAGAGGGAGGCAATTTTAGTGCCGCAGGGCGCGCAAGTTCTGAGGTAAAAAAAACGCTGAAACAGTTCAATATATCACCTGTAATTGTCCGCAGGATTGCCGTGGCTCTTTACGAAGCAGAGGTAAACGTGGTGGCACATGCATGGAAAGGAACCATGAGCGTGCAACTTACACCTGAGGATATCTACGTGGTAGTGGAGGATGAAGGGCCCGGTATCGATGACATTGATAAAGCCATGGAAGAGGGGTATTCTACTGCCAGTGAGGCAGTTCGTCAGATGGGGTTTGGCGCTGGTATGGGGCTGCCCAACATTCGCAAAAATTGCGATGAGATGCATCTCTCCTCAACCCCCGGCAAAGGTACCCGTATCGAAATTAAAGTATATTTCAACGCTTTCTAAGTCGGTAAGCTATACTCCGAAAGTCTTCACAGAATGGACGGTAGGAATTACATACATTCCATACAAATCGATACAACGAAATGTATCGGGTGTTCCCACTGTATGCGTGTCTGTTCCACGCAAGCTATCCGCATCGTGGAGGGATATGCGAACATACAGCCGGAGCGATGTGTCGATTGCGGTGAATGTTATCGTGTTTGTCCCCAGCGAGCCATATATGCGAAAGATGATGGCTTTGCTTCCTTGAGCAAGGACAGGTATCATATTGCGCTGGTACCCTCGGTTTTCATCGGCCAGTTCTCTTCCGGATATTCTGCTTCGAGGGTGCTGGATGCCGTGAAACAGATAGGCTTCGATGAGGTGTTTGAGGTAGAGCAGGCGATCGATTTCATGAAGGAAGCCTATCAATCACTCGCTGCGGCGGAGCTTCCACGCCCGCTTATCAGCTCCTTTTGTCCTGCAGTGGTCCGACTTATTCAGGTGATGTATCCCTCCTTCACCAGTCACATCATGCAGCTAAAAGCGCCACACGACATGGCTGCACTCTATCTGCGAAAATGGAAAGAGCAGGAAGGGAAGGACCCTCAAAAGGTATCTATTTATTACATCACGCCCTGCGCTGCAAAGATAGTAGCCGCCCGTGCCCCTGTTGGTGAGTCGGAATCGCCCATCGATGCCGCCATCAACATGACCGAAATCTATAATCTGGTATCGAGAATATTGCATGGAAAGAGCCATGCAGATTTATACAAAACATGTGCCAACATGAGTCCCGATTCGGTCAATTGGTCGTTGTCGGGCACCGAAAAAAAATACTTCCCCGGAAGAAGTCTCGCCATCGATGGGATGGACAATGTGATTGAGTTCCTGGAGAAGCTGGAGTTGGGACAGATCTCTCCGATTGATTTTCTGGAACTGCGTGCCTGTGATCAGGGTTGTGCCGGGGGAATCCTCTGCCCTGGTAACCGGTTTCTGACGGTAGAGCGATTGGAGCAGCGACAGAAAAGACTAAAAAAGCTAAAAAAAGCCGATGACGGTCAGGTTCGAAACCCTTTGATGACGTATCGGGAGGAGTTGCACCAATTTTCGGGCGTTGCGCCTGTATTGCCGCGGGAGGGGCTGTTGCTGGATGAAGACATGGAAAAAGCATTGCTG
Source organism: uncultured Proteiniphilum sp. (assembly GCA_964602395.1). Classification (GTDB taxonomy): domain Bacteria; phylum Bacteroidota; class Bacteroidia; order Bacteroidales; family Dysgonomonadaceae; genus Proteiniphilum. Next base: position 10,379 of record CAZRRC010000013.1, read on the forward strand.
AAGCTTCAACGTATTGAGCGCCTGATGACCTATTTCCCGGGTTTCGATTGTGGTGCCTGTGGTGCGCCCGGTTGCAGGAATCTGGCCGAAGATATCGTGCGGGGTAAAGCAAGCATCTCACATTGTTTGTTTGTGCAGCGTGTGATGGAGAAAAATTACAAGCTGAGTCCTGATCAGGCCTTTGTGGTGATTGAAAAGATATGGGGCAGGAACAGGCTCAATAAATACAGGGATTCAGATGGAAAAGAGTCTAATACAGCTTATTGAAGCGTTGGGTTACCGGTGTCTGGCGGGACAGGTGCTGACCAACAGGATGGTTCATTGGGGTTACGTGTCGGATCTGTTAAGTGATGTAATGGGCAAGGCACAGCCTGGGATGGTATGGATCACCTCGCAGGTTCACTCGAATATTGTGGCTGTGGCCGCACTCAAAGAAGTGGCTGCCATCATCGTGGTGAATGAGCGGCAAGTAGATCCGGATGTATTGGCACAAGCCGAACGGGAAGAGGTGGTAATCCTTTCTTCGGGGATGCCGGCTTTTGAGACCGCCGGAGGGTTGTACGACCAATTAAAAGAGTCTGACTGATCAAACGACATCCGCAGTGCTTGTGATTTGGAAATTGTAGAATGCGAATAAAAGAATCATGAACTGTTTCCATGCCGATTTACATATTCACACCTGTCTCTCGCCTTGTGGTGACTTGGAGATGAGTCCGCGGAACATCATCCGTACCGCAAGGGAAAGAGGGTTGCATATGATTGCCATAACCGATCACAACAGCACGCTGAATGCAGCCGTAACCATGGAGATAGGTCGTCGGGAGGGAGTTTATGTAATAGCGGGTTGCGAGGTGAACACGCGCGAGGAGGTGCACTGTCTCTGTTACTTTCCTCATTTGCAGGCGTTGCAAGCCTTTCAGCTTTATCTGGAGGAGCGGATGACTTCTTTTCGAAATGACCCCGATAGGTTTGGATATCAGGTAGCGGTAGATGCAAACGACCGGATTCTCTATGAGGAGAAGCGCTCTTTGTTTGTGGGTATTGATGCTAAGATTGAAGGGGTCGCTGCTGAGGTACACCAGCTGGGAGGTGTTTTTGTGCCGGCACACGTCGACAGGCCCTCGAACAGCCTGTTGAGCCAGCTCGGTTTTGTTCCTTTCGGGCTTTCACATGATGCGTTGGAGATCTCAAGGGCAACCACCTCATCAACATTTGTACAACAGCATCCGGAGCTTGCGGGGGAACGGTTCCTGCACAACTCCGATGCCCACTATCTGAAAGATATAGCCTCTGCCTATAACCGTTTTTATATGGAGCAGCTCGGTTGGGAATATTTTAAAGCCGCTTTCGACGATGCAGGGAACAAAGATTCTTTTATAGGATATTTCTATGATTGACATGGCAATGCATATGATGGATATCGTGCAGAACTCCATCCGGGGTGATGCAAAAGAAATTGACATCTGTTTTTTTGAAGATAGCCGGCACAACAAGCTTACATTCCGGGTAGAAGATGACGGACGTGGGATGGATGAGACGACACTGAAAAAACTGACCGATCCTTTTTTTACTACGCGCACGAGCCGCAAGGTGGGACTGGGTATTCCCTTTCTGAAAATGACCTGTGAACAGGCCGGAGGATCCCTGAGCCTATTTTCAGAAGAGGGCGTAGGGACCACCGTAGAGGCATTTTACAGGACGGATCACCCCGACTGTCTTCCCCTGGGTGACGTGGCAGGCTGTGCTGCCTTGCTACTAAAGGCGAACCAAGACCTGCACCTTCGTTTTTCCTATCGCACAGAAAATGAAAACTTTGTTGTGGATTCCGAAGAACTCAAAGAGCATGGGATCGACCTGCGGTACCCGGAGATGCTGGCTGCGCTGAAAGATTTTATACAGGAAAATCTGAATAAGATATACAACAAAAGATCGTCGGAAAGCCTTTTGTGCTGACAACGGGCAGTTGAATAGGACCTTAAAAAAATAACTTTAAATGATGCACATTATGAATGGAATAAAAACACTGGCCGACCTCAAGAGAAAACAGGAGGAGGTGAAGTCACGCATCGACCTCAGGAACAGGGCCGAGAACCCAGAGTCACTGGTTCAGGTGAAGGTGGCGATGGCCACCTGCGGCATTGCCTCGGGAGCGAAAGAGGTGATGGAGTATTTTGTGGAGGAGCTCGATAAGCGAAGAATCGATGCGGTTGTGACGCAAACAGGATGTATGGGCTACTGTTTTGCCGAACCAACAGTGGAGATCACCCTGCCCGGAAAAGAGCCCATGGTCTTTGGATATGTCAACGCCCGCAAAGCCGATGAGATCATCGAACGTTACATCAAAGAGGGAGAACTGGTAGACGGCATCATCCCCCGCAATTACAATACCATTTAAACAAGCGGAATATGAGCAAATACAACACACATCTGCTCGTCTGTGCAGGTACCGGTTGCCATTCATCGGAAAGCAATCTGGTTTATGAGATGCTGCGCGATGAGGTCATGAGAAAAGGATTGGACAAGACTGTACAGATTATCCGTACCGGTTGTTTCGGCTTCTGCGAAAAGGGTCCCATCCTGAAAATCTTGCCCGACAACACCTTTTACACCCAAGTGAAGCCGACAGACGCGAGGGAGATCATCGATGAACACGTCATCAAGGGACGCAAAGTAACGCGGTTGCTTTATACCGACCCGGAGACCAATACCCCTATTCTCAACTCAACGCAGATGGGCTTCTACAAGAAGCAGCTGCGGGTGGCACTGCGCAACTGTGGCACCATAGACCCGGAAAACATCGATGAATCCATCGCAAGAGATGCTTATCAGGCTCTCGGAAAGGTGCTTCTGGAATATACACCGCAGGAGACCATTGAAGTGATCAAGCAGTCTGGTTTGCGCGGACGCGGCGGCGCCGGATTTTCCACCGGGTTGAAATGGGAACTCACTGCCCGGAATGAGTCAGACCAGAAGTATGTGGTCTGCAATGCCGACGAGGGTGACCCCGGTGCATTCATGGATCGCTCCATCCTCGAAGGAGATCCACACGCCATCCTCGAAGCGATGGCCATCTGCGGCTATTGCATTGGTGCCAACAAGGGATTGATATACATTCGGGCGGAGTATCCCATGGCAATCAAGCGACTCAAAATCGCCATTTCTCAGGCAAAGGAATATGGGTTGCTGGGTGAGCGCATTTTTGACAGCGATTTCAGCTTTGACATCACGCTGAAGTATGGTGCCGGTGCTTTTGTCTGTGGTGAGGAGACGGCATTGATTCACTCTATGGAAGGCAAGCGGGGAGAACCTTCCAATAAACCTCCCTATCCGGCACAAAGTGGTTATCTGGGTAAACCTACTTGCGTGAACAACGTGGAGACCTTCGCCAACGTGCCGGTAATCATCCTCAAGGGGGCCGATTGGTTCTCCTCAATCGGAACCGCCAAGTCGAAAGGGACCAAAGTGTTTGCCCTCGCCGGAAAGATCAACAACGTGGGGCTCATTGAAGTGCCCATGGGCACCACCCTGCGGGAGATCATTTACGAAATTGGGGGTGGCATCAAGAACGGTAAAAAGTTCAAGGCTGTTCAAACGGGAGGTCCTTCGGGAGGATGTCTGACGGAAAAACACCTCGACACTCCCATCGACTATGAAAGTCTTGCAGCTGCAGGCTCCATGATGGGATCGGGAGGCATGATTGTACTCGATGAGGACGACTGCATGGTCTCGGTAGCCAAGTTTTATCTCGATTTCATTGTGGAAGAGTCCTGTGGAAGATGTGTTCCCTGTCGCATCGGCAACAAGAGGCTCTACGAGACGCTCGAAAAAATCACTGTGGGGAAGGGCAAACAGGAGGATATAGAAAAGTTGAAAAACCTCTGTAGTGTGATCAAAGATACCTCCCTGTGCGGATTGGGACAAACATCGCCCAACCCAGTACTCTCCACGCTGAATAATTTCATGGAGGAGTACCATGAACACGTGTATGAAAAAAAATGTCGTTCCGGCCAATGTCGCAGCTTGCTCTATTATGTGATTTCCGAGGAGGATTGTATTGGATGCATGGCATGCAAAAGGGTGTGTCCCACCCACGCCATCAATGGAGAAAAGAAAGAGGTGCACCAAATCAATCAGGAGATATGCATCAAATGCGGAGCCTGCATGGAAAAGTGTCAGTTCGATGCGATACATCTACAGAATGATTATCCCAGGGTAGCTGCAATAATTTAATAACCATTGAATTATGATCGAATTAACTATAGATAAGAAGAAAGTACGGGTAGAACCGGGTACAACTATATTGAAAGCTGCCCGCCAAGTAGGTGTAGAGATACCCACGCTGTGCCACTTTGAGTTGTGCGACATGGGGATCGAGAACAAACCCGGCGGATGCCGCATTTGTGTAGTGGAGGTAGAGGGACGCAGGAACTTACAACCCTCCTGCATCACAGAAGTACAAGAGGGAATGATCATAAAAACTCACAACATCAGGGTGCTGAATGCCCGTACCACGGTGTTGAAACTGATTATTTCAGACCATCCTTTCGACTGCCTTGTGTGTGCCAAGTCGGGAGAGTGTGAACTGCAAAGCCTTGCCACCCAGTTTGGCATCCGCAGCCTGCCTTATGAAGGGGAACAATCGCATTACCGCAAAGATACCTCACCCTCCATCATCCGTGATGTAGACAAATGTATCATGTGCCGCCGCTGTGAGATGATGTGCAACGAGGTACAGACGGTGGGTGCGCTCGCGGCCGTGAACCGTGGGTTTATGTCGGTAGTGGCACCTGCCTTCGAGATGAATCTTGTGGATTCTCCCTGTACCTATTGCGGACAATGCGTGTCGGTCTGTCCCACCGGTGCTCTCACCGAAGTGGATCACACCAACGATATTATCCGGGCCCTGAGCGATCCAACCAAAACGGTAGTCGTGCAGACAGCTCCTGCAGTGCGGGCCGCTTTGGGAGAGGAGTTCGGTCTGCCACCGGGAACACTCGTTACCGGGAAAATGACAGCGGCGCTGCGGGAGCTGGGTTTCGACTACGTCTTCGATACCGATTTCAGTGCCGACCTCACCATCATGGAGGAGGGTACCGAGTTGCTGCAACGTATCCGGCGCCATCTGGCAGGTGACAGCACCGTGCGTCTGCCTATTCTCACCTCCTGTTGTCCAGGATGGGTGAATTTCTTTGAGCATAACTTTCCCGATCTGCTGGATGTGCCTTCCACGGCCAAGTCGCCGCAGCAGATGTTTGGTGCGATCGCCAAATCCTGGTTCGCAGATAAGATCGGTGTAGACCGCAAGGATCTGGTGGTGGTCTCCATCATGCCCTGCCTGGCAAAGAAGTATGAGTGTCAGCGTAACGAGTTTAAAGCAGATGGCAACCCCGATGTGGATTTCTCTATTTCTACAAGGGAACTGGCTGCATTCATCAAACAGGCGAATATCGATTTTCTGAACCTTCCGGATGAGGATTTCGATGATCCCATGGGCGAATCCTCCGGTGCAGGAGTCATTTTTGGTAATACCGGAGGGGTGATTGAGGCTGCCTGCCGCACCGCTTATGAACTGCACACAGGCGGGAGCCTGGAGAAAGTTGATTTCCACACCTTGCGCGGGATGGAGGGTATCCGGTCGGCTACCGTTGATTTCGACGGGTTACAACTCAACGTCGGTATTGCCCACGGTCTGGGCAACGCCCGTAAGCTGTTGGATGAAGTGAGAGCCGGCACCTCGCAATATCATGCCATCGAGATCATGGCTTGCCCGGGTGGATGCATTGGTGGTGGCGGACAACCTTATCATCATGGCCACAGCGAGATCCTTGCCCGGCGTGCGGCTGCGCTCTACACCGAGGATGAACGCAAAACCATTCGCAAGTCGCACCAGAACCCATCCATCATCAGGCTCTACGATGAATTTCTGGGTCAACCGGGTAGTCAAAAGGCACACAGCTTATTGCATACCGAGTATTTCCCGAAAAGTAACGAGCTTTCTATACATTTAAACGGTCATAATGGTCAGTAAAATAGGAAAGAGATGAGTCAAAATTTGAATATTGCACCCGAAGTTTTTACGTACATGGAGCATGTGAACGGCACCGATGGTGTGGCGGTAAAGGTCAATCTCTCAAAAGAGAAGATCGAAAAAATCAACCAGATATGCAATAGCTTCAACAACGATGCGGGAGAACTGATCAATGTGCTGCACGAGACACAGCATGCCTTCGGTTATCTGCCCGCTGAGGTGCAGGATGTGATTGCGCACAACCTGCATCTTGCCGTGGCGCAGGTGTATGGTGTGGTGACGTTCTACTCCTTTTTTTCGATGATCCCCAAAGGAGAGCATCCCATCTCCATCTGCACCGGTACGGCATGTTATGTGCGTGGTGCCGAGAAGGTGCTCGAGGAGTTTAAAAAGGAGCTACAGTTGAAAGTGGGGGAGACCAGTCCCGATGGCAAGTTCTCCATTAACTGCCTCCGTTGTGTGGGAGCCTGTGGTCTGTCGCCGGTGGTGTTGGTGGGGGAGAAAGTATATGGGCGTGTGTCTCCAGATGGGGTCAAGGCCATCATCGGCGAGTATAAAAAATAGGCATTGGCCATCATGTGGGCCCTATTGTATTCTTGTCTTGTAGTGTAGTGAGTTGCCCTGTTGGAAATAGCCGATCTCATGATCTATCTCACGCAGGCGCTGCTCCAGCAATGCAAGTTCATCTTCGTTGCTGTGGACAGAGAGGGGTTTTCTGTCGTACAGAAAGTAGTTGTCGCGGTATTGTTTCGGTGTGATGTTGGGCATCAGTACGTTGGCGCCCGCGCTGATAGCCTTTTCTCGCCCTCCCTTCTGAATAGCCTGCAGTGCTGTGGTGGCGGCAATGTTGATGTCTGGCATCAGGAGGCGCAAGACTGCCACCATCTTCAGACTCAGGTTGAACCTTTCCGTGAGTGCGAGGAGTTGTTCTCTCTGTGCAAAGAGTGGCGTGTGGCTATGTTCTATATAGGGTCCCATGCCACACATGTCGATGTCGAGCTGCTTCATAAAGAGCAAATCGTCGGCCAATTGTTCTGTCGTTTGAAAGGACAATCCGATCATTACTCCCGTGCCTACCTGATATCCTGTACGGCGCAACGCCTGTAGCGCCTTGATCCGTTGATTGTGACTATGTCTCTCATTATTGGGATGTATTTTTTTGTATAACGCTGCCGAGGAAGTTTCGATGCGCAGCAGATAGCGGTCTGCCCCGCTTTCAAACCAACGACGGTAAGTTTCATCCGTCTGTTCGCCACAGGAGAGGGTGACACCCATTGTTCCATTGGTGTTCTTTTTGATCTCCTTCACGATCTTGTCTACGGTATCGATGAATGCTTTTGATGATATTTCGCCCGATTGTATTGCCACAGAGCCATACCCTTTTGCATAGGCATCGTTCACTGCCTGCATCACCTCATTGTGGCTTAGGATATAACGATAAACAGGGTCGTTGGAGCGCCTGATACCGCAGTAGTAGCAATCTTTTTCGCATAGGTTGGAAAGTTCAATCAATCCGCGCAGCCAGACCTTGTTGCCTACGTGCTGTAGTTTGATCTTGCAGGCATCGTCAAATAGCCGCTGTTGCTCTTCACCAGCCAGAGAGAGCAGCTTGATGATATCTTCTTTCGCGAGGAGGTTGTTTTGCAAAGTGTCAAACATCCGATGTGGTTTGTTGGTCATCTGCCTCGCCGAAAATGGCGGTGGCTCTTTCAAATATTCCATGCAGATAGGCCAGTGTCATGCCGTAGTTGGTTACCGGTATACCCGCACTGATAAAAGAATTGATTCTGTTTATCGATTGTTTGCGCGTGATCATGCAGCCACCGCATTGAATTACGAGGGAATAGTCGCTCACATTCTGAGGAAGTTCCGAGAGGCCCGAAATCATGGTGAAATGCAGTTTCTTTCCTGTGAATTGCTGTAGCAGCATGGGTATTTTTATCCGTCCGATGTCCTCACAGCTGGTCTGGTGTGTACAACTCTCCAGAATCAGCACAGAGTCGCCTTCTGAAAGATTTGAAATGTGGGGGGTGCCTTTCCTGAAGGCATCGAAGTTGCCTTTCAGGCGGGCAAAAAGGATGCTGAAGCTGGTCAAAGGAATCTCTTCCGGAATGATTGCTGCCACCATACCGAATATCGAGCTGTCGGTGATGACCATTGCCGGGGTGATGCCCAGTTTCAGGAAGTCGGTGATTTCACTCTCTTTTACCACCACTGTGATGCAGTGATGGTCCAGCGCATCGCGAATGGTCTGGTTTTGTGGTAGAATCAACCTCCCTTCGGGCGCTTCGCTGTCGAGGGGAGTGACGAGCAATACCACATCCTTTGGTTTGATCAGGTCACCTATCAACGAGCATGCCTGAAAGGCACTTTCCGGTATGATTCGTTTCATTGCGGTAATCAGGCGCTGCTTGTCTGCCGGGTTGATTGTACTGAAGTCGATGATCTCTGCCTTAGAGTATCGTTTGATTGCTATTCTGGTAATGTCTGCGATTTTGTCGATGTCACTTTTGTTGTGGGCGATGAGGTAAGGCACCTCATACTTCTGAAACTGTTGAATCAACTGCACCTCATAGTCGCCAAACTGATTTCCTGTAATCAACAGCAAGGCGCAATCGACTCGTCGGATTACCTCTTGTGATTTCTGAATCTTCTTGAATCCGATCTCCCCCAGATCGTCTATCCCAGCAGTATCAATCAGAGTAGCCGGTCCAATGCCGAGAATTTCCACCGACTTCTTCACTGGATCTGTAGTTGTTCCCGGAAAGTCCGACACAATGGAGATGTCCTGCCCAGTGAGCTGGTTGATCAAAGAGCTTTTCCCCGTGTTTCTGCGGCCGAATATACCTATATGTAAATTGCTTACTTTCATTGTTAAAAATACAGATCCCTTTCTCCTTCTTTTATTTTTATTAATCTGTTATGCAGCTCTCTCTGTATGTTTCCACTCAGTTCAGCCATGTTATTTTCAATCACCTGCCACCCCTTTTCTGCTGTTGCCCCGGGAGCATAATCTTCCAGGTACTCTGCCAGGGTGAGGATGGCATTGGGTGTACAGAACCGTTTGATGAAACCGGGCACGGAAAACTCCATAAAATGTTCACCGGTTCTTTCCAGACGGTAGCAGGCGGTACAGAACGAGGGGAGCATCTCCTGTGCAAGTAGCTCGTCGATGATTTCGTTGAGTGAGCGGTCGTCATTAATTCGAAACTGCCCTTTGTTCAGGTTGTGATTTTGCTCTTTGCTGACATAGCTCCCCAACTCAATTTTTGTTCCGCCATCGATCTGCGACACGCCGTATTGTATCAGCTTATTACGTAGATCTGCCGGTTCACGGGCTGTGAGGATCATGCCGGTATAGGGCACGGCGAGACGAAGAATGGGCACCAGGCGGGTGAAATCTTCGTCAGATACAAAATAACGACTGCCCAGCTGCAGCATCGAGGCATCTTTTACCCTGGGAAAGGAGATGGTATGGGGACCCACGTTGTAACATGTTTCCAGATGGTTGGCATGTCGCACCAGTCCCATCACCTCAAATCGCCAGTCGTAAAGTCCAAACAGTGCCCCAATACCCACATCATCGATACCTGCTTCCTGTGCGCGGTCGAGTGCTGTGAGCCGGTAATCGAAATCTGCCTTTTTCCCTCTAAGATGGTATGTTTGATATGCTTCACGATGGTAGGTTTCCTGAAATACCTGATAGGTGCCGATGCCTGCTTCCTTCACGGTGCGGAAGCCATTAATCTCCAGTGGGGCAGCGTTGATGTTTACCCGGCGGATCTCTCCATTTCCCTTTTTTACCCTGTAGGCTGTTCTGACCGTTTCAGCGATGAACTCCGGGTTGTATTGAGCATGTTCTCCAAAGACCAGTATCAAACGTTTCTGTCCGCTCTCCTCGAGCGCCTCAATTTCTTTCACCAGTTCGTCATGGGTGAGTGTTTTGCGTACCTGCTCCCTGTTTGAGGATCTGAATCCGCAGTAGGTGCAGTTATTGGAGCATTTGTTCCCTACATAGAGCGGGGCAAAGAGGACAATCCGATTCCCGTAAATTCTCTTTTTGAGTTCTTTGGCACCCTCTTTGATGAGTTGCACCGATTCTTCGTCGACCGCATTGATCAGGGTGGCAGTCTCTTCGAGGGTTAGTCTTTGTTTGTCCAGTGATTTGTTGACGATGTCCTGTACTTTTTTAGCTGTCGATGAGGCATGATTCAAATATCCCCATATCTCATCCGTGTCGATGAACGGCTGCATGGGGACGTCGCGAAGGCGGTATGTTTCAGGTTTAAATTGCATATCGGTCAGCAATTAAAAAGCTGTTTTATGATCTCATTCAAAAAAAGGCCGGAACTTATGCATGAAATCACAGAGGCAGCAATGCAAAGATAGGAATTAATTCATATTTTCAGATTTTTAAGATGTCTTTTCCTATTCTGGCAGATGATGATATTGCCTGGTGTAAAGGTTTTTTCGTTGGGTGTGGGTCGGTATTTTGAAAATTATGTACCTTTGCGTTTTGAGAGCATTTTTTGATTCAAAGGTGCACTGTAGAAATAAACTGTAAGTAAAAACAATCATTTTATGTCAAATATTCACTTTCAAGGTCTGGGGGTAGCATTGATAACTCCTTTCTGCAGCGATGGGTCCATTGATTTTGACGCGCTTTCACAATTGTTGGATTATCAGCTGGAGAGCGGAGCCGATTATATTGTGGCGCTGGGTACAACGGCTGAAACACCCACTCTCACCAAGAAGGAGCGGGCAACGGTGGTTCGCTTCATCGTTGAAAAAGTGGATGGCAGGATCCCCGTGGTAATGGGTGTGGGCGGAAATAACACGGCCGATGTGGTCGATGATCTCCGGTGTGCCGATTTTACCGGTATCAGTGCCGTGCTCTCTGTTACGCCCTACTACAACAAGCCAACCCAGGAGGGGCTCTTCCAGCATTACAAGGCGCTCTCGCAGGCTTCGCCACTTCCTATCATTTTATATAATGTGCCGGGGAGGACCGGTGTGAACATGACCGCAGAGACCACGCTCCGCATTGCACGGAACTGTAGCAATGTCATCGCCGTGAAGGAGGCCTCGGGGAACCTGGATCAGATTAAGGCGATTATTGATGGTGCGCCGCAGGGTTTTCATCTTATCTCGGGAGACGATGGTATTACGACCGCTGTTATTCAAATGGGCGGGATTGGCGTAATTTCGGTTTTTGGAAATGCTTTTCCAAAAGAGATGGCATGGCTTGTAGAGAGTGCACTAAAAGGCAATACCCTGGATGCCCGCAATAAGATGGAGCAGGATTTCAATCGACTTTTTCATTTGATATTTGTGGAAGGCAACCCCGCTGGAGTGAAATGTATCCTCCATCTCAAGGGTATGGTAGAAAATATATTGCGGCTGCCATTGGTGCCGGTAAGCGAAAAAACTATGCTGGAGATCAAAGAAGAACTTGCCAGATTCAGTTGATTTGGATCGTGTATCCGTCCCCTCTCTGCTAAGGTTGTTATATAAATAAAATCATTTCGTTTGTGTATTATTATGTATGCTTAATCTGTTTTTACATTGACTTAATCTGCTAAATTCGTCGAATTAACTGTATTATACTTGCAAATTAAAATTATGTTCCTACTTTTGTCTTCTATTTAAATAAAAAAGGCATAAACATGTATTGCAAGAGACCTGAGAGTCTAGTTTTTGTAAACAAAAATAAAGTTAATTTCACGGGAGGTTCACCTCCTTGTTGCTCTTGTAGGCTTTTAGCCTATTTTTTTTATTTCTTTTCTTTTTCGCTCTTTCTTTCCCAATACCCATTCTTTATTCCAGTCACCTCTTTCTACGATTATAATTTCTATTCTTTATTGTTCCCTGCATTATGGTAGGAGAATTGAGGTTTCTCAAGGCACTGGGTTTACATGAGCTTTTGGTGTTTTTCGCATTACCCTATGCTGCAACTCCTGTTGCTTCTCATTATGATTTGTCGTTTAGTGTGCTGTTCCTCAATGCAATAGAAAGAGTGTAGGAGGCTAAGCAGGTTGGAAGGGCAATAATGGAGGCTACGTATCAACAAATGCCGGATGGAATTAACTTAACTCGAAAACATTACGGATAAATCCTTTCAATGAATACATAAACTCTACAAAATTTTATTCAGTTGAAAGGACAACAGACAGGGCCGGGAGTGATCCAAGCCCTGTCATTTTATTTGCTGAGTGAGGTTTATCGAGGGAAATTTTCAATAGACGCTTTCCCTGTTTCGGATTGTTGCTGTGCGATAAATATTTTTGTACTTTTGTATCTGTGTTTCAAATTCATTTTACAGGTCTAAATACACAACCATATGAAACAATTTTTTTATTTACTCATTATCTTAGCTGGAATGAACGCCTCAAGTTGTACTGAGAAAAAAGGAACGTCATCGGTAGATGGTCTCGATCCTAAAAATATGGATACCACCGCTCTTCCTGGTAAGAGTTTTTATCAATATGCCACGGGTGGCTGGCAGATGGCCAATCCCATCCCCGATGAATATGCACGCTATGGGTCCTTCGATAAGTTGAGGGAGGAGAATCAGGTACAGATACAGAGTCTAATTACGGCACTGGGCACGCAGGAAAACCCTGTCGGCACCAATGCACAGAAGGTGGGAGATCTCTATTCGCTGGGTATGGACAGTGTGAAGTTGAACCACGACGGTGCAGCTCCAATTCGAGCTCAGCTGGAAGAGATCGCCGCTGCGAATGAACAAAAGGATATTGTTCGGTTGATGGCGAAAGTGAGCCGCTATGCTTCCAATCCCTTCTTTGGATTTAGTGTGGGACCGGATGACAAAAACAGTGAGATGAACATTGCCCACATTTTTCAGTCGGGTATCGGTATGGGCGACAGAGATTATTACCTGCTTGCCGATGATCATTCCAGGATGTTGCGAGATGCATATATGATGCTGATGGAAACTCAGTTCCAGCATGCGGGATATGCCGAGGCTGCTGCCAAGCAGGCCGCTACCAATGTGATGAGAATTGAAACGGCACTGGCACAGGCACATATCACCAAAGAGATGCGCCGTCTGCCGGAACTGAATTACCACAAGATGCTCGTGAGTGACCTCAATACGCAGGTGGGTGCATTTGAGTGGGAGCTTTATTTTGAGGCCTTGGGAACTCCCGCGTTCGATAGTCTCAACGTGTCTCAGATTGAGCCGGTGAAGGCAGCAGTAGCCCTCATCAGGAATGAGCCGGTGACGGTTCTACAGGATTACCTGAGCTGGAAAGTGATCAACTCGGCAGCGGGCTACCTGAGTGATGATTTTGTGCAGGCCAATTTTGAGTTTTATGGAAAGACAATGAGCGGGAGCAAGGAGCTCCGTCCCCGCTGGCGAAGGACAATAGATGCCGTCAATGGTGCGTTGGGCGAAGCGGTGGGACAGCTTTATGTGGAAAAATATTTCCCTGCCCAGGCCAAGGAGCGAATGCTCAGTCTTGTGGATAACCTGAAGTCTTCTCTGGGTGAGCGCATCAGCCAGCTCGAATGGATGGAGGAAGAAACAAAAAGCAAAGCGCAAGAGAAGTTGGATGCCTTTATTGTGAAGATTGGATATCCCGACAAATGGAAAGACTATTCCTCACTCGAGGTCAAGGATGACTCCTACTGGCAGAACATGGTGCGTGCTTCGGAATTTGAATATGAGGAGATGATTGTCGATCTGGGTAAACCGGTAGATAAAACAAAATGGTATATGTCGCCACAGACGGTGAATGCCTACTACAATCCATCTTCCAATGAGATATGCTTCCCCGCCGGAATTCTGCAACCGCCTTTTTTCTATATGGATGGAGATGATGCCATCAATTATGGCGGCATTGGCGTGGTTATCGGTCATGAAATGACTCATGGATTTGACGACCAGGGGAGGAAGTTTGATAAAGCCGGGAATCTCACCGATTGGTGGACGGCCGGCGATGCACAAAAATTTGATGAGAGAGCCAGGGTACTGGTAGATTACTTCGATCACATTGTGGTTCTCGATACGGTTCATGCCAACGGCACTTTCACCTTGGGCGAAAATATAGCCGATCAAGGTGGCCTACAGGTATCTTATCAGGCCTTTCAGAAAACTACACAAGCTCAGTCGGCAGAAGCTATCGACGGTTTTACGCCGGCACAGCGTTTTTTCCTGAGTTACGCCAACCTATGGGCTGGGAACGTGCGGGATGCTGAAATCCTCCGCCTAACGAAGATCGATCCCCATTCTCTCGGAAAATGGCGCGTGGATGGAGCATTGCCCCACAACGATGCATGGTACGAAGCATTTCATATTCAGCCTTCCGACCCCATGTATCTTCCAAAGGAGGCACGTGCATCTATCTGGTGAACACCAGTTCGTTGAATCATCACATCATTGAATCATCACATTAGTTATATGTTTTCAGGAATTGTAGAAGAAGCAGCCACAGTGGTGGCACTCACCAAGGATCAGGATAATCTCCACATCACGCTGAAGTGCTCTTTCACCGGAGAGTTGAAAATCGACCAGAGTGTGTCGCACAACGGCGTTTGCCTGACAGTGGTTTCCATTGAAGGGGACACCTATCAGGTGACCGCCATCAGGGAAACGCTGGAACGGTCGAATCTCGGCCTGCTGGAAATCGGCAGCAAGGTGAATCTCGAGCGGAGTATGCCGCTGAATGGCCGTCTCGACGGGCATATTGTACAGGGACACGTGGATCAAACGGCCGTGTGCAAAGAAGTGAAGGAAGCAGGAGGTAGCTGGTATTACACCTTTGTCTATGCGTTTGATAAGGAGATGGCAAAGAAAGGATATCTCACAGTTGATAAAGGTTCGGTAACCGTGAACGGTGTCAGCCTCACCGTGGTGGAGCCAACCGAGAATAGCTTTAAAGTGGCCATCATACCCTATACCTATGCTTATACTAATTTTCATCAGCTCAAGGAGGGAAGCGTGGTGAATCTTGAGTTTGATATTATCGGCAAATACATCAGTCGTATAACCGCATTGAATGCATAATTATGGATTTTCTTGATTTTGTCACCACCCGACAAAGTGTGCGTGCATTTGATGCTGAACGACAGGTGGAGAAAGATAAGATTGAACGCATCGTCTCGGCTGCACGTCTCTCTCCTTCGGCATGCAATGCCCAGCCATGGCATCTTATTGTGGTGGATGATCCGGAGCTGAAGAACAGGGTGGCTGACGCCACCTCTGCGCGTGCCCTGGGTATGAATCATTTCACCAAACAAGCTCCGGTGCACATCCTGCTTGTGGAGGAGAAAGTAAATCTCACTTCCGGACTGGGAGGGTGGGTGAAACAGAAAGATTATGCACAGATGGATATGGGCGTGGTTGCTGCCCACATTGTGCTTGCCGCCCATGCTGAAGGGCTGGGATCCTGTATATTAGGTTGGTTCAATGAGCCCAAGATGCGTGAGTTGCTCTCTATCCCCGACTCCAAAAGAGTTTGGTTGGATATTGCTATTGGTTATAGTGCGCAACCTCTCAGACCAAAAAAACGCAAACCTCTGTCGGAGGTAGTTTCTTATAACGGTTACAGGAGCGACTTACAAAAATAAAAGCAAAAAACGCACAGTGAAGAGAGAATGAATCGTTTAGAATCATTAAACTTTAATCTTTTTAACACGATGTTTTTGCTCTTTTGTTGGTGACATCGCAAAAATATGTCATCTTTGCACTCTCAATTATATTTAAGAATAAGGCGGCTATGAGCTGGTTTATTATATAGAAACAGATGAATATTAGGAAAAAACGTTTCTTTTTGTTGATCGCTCTCCTAACGATTACCGTAGTATCTTTTGCCCAACAGGTAGGCTCCAATTCGCCCTACAGCAGATATGGATACGGTCTTTTATCGAATCCTGCTCTTGGCGCTTCCGAAGCGATGGGAGGGATCAGTTACGGTTTGCGTCGCAGTCAGCAGGTAAATCCCGGCAATCCCGCTTCGTACTCTGAACTCGATTCTCTTACTTTTATTTTCGACTTCGGTGTCTCTGGCCACATGGCCCGTTTAAACGATGAGGTGAATAAAAGAGATTTTTACAACGGCAATCTTGATTATGTGGCCATACAGTTTCCCCTGATGCGGAATTTTGGGGCGAGTGTGGGGTTACTCCCTTTTTCAAAAACAGGATACAATTTTGGCGCCGCACGTTCACTTTCCAATATCCAATATCTGGAAACTTACCGCGGCACGGGCGGACTGACTCAAATTTATGCAGGTTTGGCATGGGAGCCGGTTAAAAACCTCTCCTTTGGTGCAAACATACACTATTTGTTTGGCAGCTTTTCACACAGCAGCCTGGTTACTCCTGTCTCCACATCGGCGCTGATAGGAGAGACCAAGTACAGTTATGCTTTTCGTGAGTTGAAATACGACATGGGGGTCCAGTTTACGCTTCCAATAGACAAGAGACGCTCATTGACTTTTGGTGCTGTGTATACGCCACAACTGAATGCACGTGCCGATGTGAATCCAACAGAAATGCTCTATACGGGAGATCCTTATGAGAATCCCTGGCTATCGCCTTCCCAGATATTGAAAACTGACACCCTTCAGGACGCCTCTTTTCAATTGCCTCATACCTTTGGTGCAGGTTTCACCTATAGTACCGGCAAGTTCCTGATCGGCCTCGACGGGACCTACCAGCTTTGGAAAGAGTTGGATTATCCGGCCCTGCTCGATGACCTAACTCCCGAAAACCGGTTCAATAATGCCTATCGCCTGAATGCAGGGATGGAGTATGTGATTGACCCGTTGAGCCAGAACTTTTTTCATCGCATCCGTTTCAGGGGAGGCCTTTCGTTTGCCAACTCCTATAGCAACTTTAGTGTTACCCCGCCTGATGGTGACGTCAGTAATGCTGTGTTGGGAAGTTTCAAAGAATATGGCGTAAATGTAGGCGTGGGATTGCCTTTTCACGATTATATGTCGGGACGTGTATCAATGCTTAACATCGGATTGGGCTATTCAAGACAACAACCCGATCACGATTTTATGATTAGTCAGGATATGTTTAAGATATCTGTGAATATGAATATCAATGAGCTTTGGTTCTTTAAGCGGCAATTTAATTAATCGGGTAACAGGTGTGACATCAATAAACCAGAACCGGATTAAACTTTTGTTTTAACAATCCGTCAAAATTACACCAACTGAAATGAACAAATTAAAACATCAGCGAATATGAAAAAATTATTGTTATCGGGATTCATGGCCATCGCAATGGTCGTTGGTGTCAGCGCCCAGAAAGCCGGCTATGATCCTGCAAAAGCACCCTTCGGACATGGCGAGGACAGTGTAAACTGTCGTCTCAATTTGAGTCTTATGCAGACTTCGGCCAAAGCTGAAGCATATGACAGTGCGCTCAAACCCTGGATGGATGTGTATGAGAGTTGTCCAGCATCAAGCAAGAATATCTACATCTACGGGCCGCGTATCTTCAAGGCACTCTACGAAACCGCCACAGATGCAGCCAAGAAGAAAGAGTATCTCGATAAGACCCTGGAAATTTACGACACCCGGATCAAGTATTTCGGTGAAGATGATTCAAAAGGAACCATCCTGGCATACAAAACATATGATTACATGGAGCTGATGGGTGAAAAAACCGATCAGGCTGTCGTATACCAGTGGCTGGGGGAAGCGATCAATGAAATGAAAGGGAACATGACTCCACTCGATGCTTACTCCTATTACATGGTGGCTTCGCTGAGTCAGTATCTGAACGATAACAGCAAAAAAGATCAATACCTAAACGACTATTTTGCTGTTGTGGGTTATGTGGATCAAGCTATAGCTAATGCTAAGAGCGCCAACGATCAGGCCAATGCTGACTACCTGGGTATGGTGAAAGATGGTATCGTCAAGGGCTTTGTCAACAGTGGCGCCGGTGACTGCAAGACACTGACCGAGTATTATGCCGACAAGGTAGAGCCAAACAAAGCAAATAAAGAATTCCTGAATGAGGTGATCAACGCCCTGGGTTCTGTGGGTTGCTCTGAAACAGATCTTTATTTTACCGCCTCTGAGTATCTTTACCACCTTGAACCTTCTGCCGGTGCAGCTATTGGCTTGGCAAACAAGAGCCTCAGAGATAAAGATTATGAAACCGCATTGAAGTATTATGAGCAGGCTGCAGAATTGGAGACCGACAAAAGCAAAGCCTCCGACTATATGATGCAGTTAGCAGGTATCTTCTCCAATCAACGTAATTTTGCCAAAGCAAGACAAGCTGCCAACGAAGCACTGAATTATAATCCAAACAACGGAGAAGCTTACATACTCATCGCACAGCTTTATGCCAGTTCCGCGAACAACATTTTCTCCGAACCTGAGAAAGCTGGATTAGTGTACCTGGCAGCCGTAGACAAGTTACAGAAAGCAAGAGCCGTAGACCCGAGTGTAGCCGCAAAGGCCAATAGCTTGATTAATCGCTATTCAGCAGCTTTCATGGACACAGAAACTGCCTTCATGATGGGCTTCAAAGCCGGAGAGTCGGTATTTATCCCGGGATGGATCGGTGAAAATACGACAATCCGCTTACGATAACAATTGAACTAAATCGTGTTGAAAAGACAACACAACATATCCCTTTCAAGAAACATAACGACCACCTTCGTGGTGGTTATGTTTCTTTTTTTTCTGTCGTGCCGCGATAAGAAAGAAAATCTGGTGGCCATTGCCTACGATCCCGAAGTAGTGCCTACGATGATCACCGACACAGTGACCACTCTGATATCCGACTCCGGTATTACGCGCTACAAGCTGATGACCGATGTCTGGAAGGTGTTCGACAAGGCAAAGGAGCCTTACTGGTTCTTTCCCGAAGGAATCCATCTGGAACGTTTTACTCCCGATTTCAACATCGAGGCTACAGTCACTGCCGATACTGCCTGGTATTTCAGCAGCAAGGACCTGTGGCGACTGAAGAAGAACGTGCATATCGAAAACATGAAGGGCGAGCTCTTCGATAGCGACGAGATTTTCTGGGATCAGAAAAAAGAGCGGGTATACTCCGATAAGTATATCGAAATTAAGAGGGGGGTGACCGAAATAAAAGGGTATGGGTTTGAATCGAATCAGGCAATGACTGATTATCGTATTTTCAGGCCGCACGACGGTAAGTTGCCTTTTTCAGACGAGATGGATACAGATTCGCTACAGGTTGACCCGCTGCGAACCGATTCTTTGCCCGTTACCAGCAGGAAAGTGCTTCCGCCCGCTTCTGCAACATAATTCAAAGCAAAATATGTCAGACTCAGTAATGATTGGATGGTGGGTTACTTTGTTTCTGTCTGTTTTTTTTTCAGGCACGGAAGTAGCTTTTGTCTCTTCCGATAAACTGCGATATGCTGTCAGAAAGAAGTCCACTGGGGGATTTCATTACATGTTGAACAGCATTTATGGTCATCCGCGTCAGTTTCTGGCCACCCTGATGGTTTGGAAAGTAACCTTGCTGGTGCTGTTTGTCTATCTCTCCTACCTGATAATCTCCACTCGAATTACAATGCCTGTAGAGAATGAGTTGGCGATAATGCTGATCTTCATTTTGATAGGGGGCTTTCTGATGTTGTTGATGGATGATTTTTTACCCCGTACCTTTTTTCAAAAGAATGCCGATTTTTGGGTGAACCTTTTTGTGATACCAGCCTTCGTCTGTTATATTCTAATGTACCCCGTAGCCAGGTTGTTTATGGAGGTGTCGAAAGTTTTGCTTAAACTGTTTGGTATGCAGGATCCACGCTCCGAAAAGGAATTATTTAGTCGGATCGATCTGGACACCTATGTGAGGCAAAGTATCGATGATATGTCGAAGGAGAACGAAGTGGATTCGGAGATGAAAATTTTCCGCAACGCGCTTGACTTTTCTTCCACGAAAATTAGGGACTGTATGGTTCCGCGCGCCGACATCGTGGCTATCAGTGTCGATACCAGCCTCGATATTCTCAAGGAGAAGTTTATTGAGACTGGCATATCAAGGATTCTGGTATTCAAAAATAACATCGACAACATCCTGGGCTATATCCACATGTGGGAGATATTCAATAATCCGCACGACTGGACCCAAAATGTCGCCTCCATTTCATTCGTTCCCGAGAGCATGCCTGCAAACCAGCTGATGAGCGACCTGATGCAGCAACGAAAAAGCATGGCTGTGGTGGTCGATGAGTTTGGCGGTACCTCGGGCATTGTGACCATGGAAGATCTGGTGGAAGAAATATTCGGAGAAATCGAGGATGAGTACGATGTGGAATCGAAATTTGTGAAACCGGACGGAGAGGGTGAATATGTGCTTTCAGGTCGTGTTGAAATCGACCATCTGAACGAAATCTATGGTCTCGATATTCCCGAATCGGATGATTACTCTACCGTTGCCGGTTACCTCCTCCATCACACTCAGCGTTTCCCAAAAACCTATGAAACTGTAATCATTGGGAAATATACCTTTAAAATACTGAAAGTTACTGCACGTAAGATAGAAGTTGTGCGTCTCATTGTGCACCAAGCCACGGTGTAGCACCGTCGGTTTTAACATGGCATGCCCATACTTTTCCCAAAAATAATATCTTTATCTGCTTTATTTTTACTAACTTCGTGCCCTTATTTGAATCGATTTACTTTTTAACGTTTAAACAGAACTAAATAATAGTTAAATGGCTACTTTACAGAAGATTAGAGACAAAGGGACACTGTTGGTGATCGTCATTGGCGCGGCACTGCTGGCCTTTGTTTTGGGAGACTTGTTCACTTCAGGCACCACGTTATTTGGAAAAGCACGCGATAAGGCATTCGTGGTAAATGGTGAAGTGATATCTACGCAGCAATATGCCGATAAAATTACTGAATTCGAAGAATTTCAGAAGATGATCAGCGGCCAGTCCTCGCTCGATGAGAACACCTCTTCGCAAATACGCGAAGCGGTATACCAGCAGATGGTACGTCAACGACTGCTCGATGATCAGACAAAGATGTTGGGTCTCACTGTCACAAAGGCTGAGCTTAACGATCTGGTACATGGTGAAAATATCTCACCGGTTTTGCAGCAACTCCCCTTCTTCCTTGATCCGCAAACTGGCATGTTTAGCCGTAACGCGTTGATCGAGTTCATCAATACCATCAATATGGCCAGTCCCGGCCCGCAGGAGCAGGCATTGGTCAACCAGTATAAGACGCTCTGGTTGTTTATTGAGGAGATGGTACGTACGCAACGACTGGAAGAGAAATATATTTCTCTGTTATCCAACGCAGTGATTGTGAACGATCAGGAAGCCAAGACCGCCTTCGACCTTTCTCAAAAGAATGCCGATATAGCTTATGCCATGCAAAGCTTTTTTAGCATTCCCGATTCTTCCGTAATCGTAACCGATAAAGAAATACAGGAATACTACAATGCGCACAAAGCATCGTTCAGGCTGGAAGCTCCCCTGGTGAAGTTGTCCTACTTCTCCAAAGAAATTGTTCCCAGCAGTGAAGATTTTGCCGACGTGGAAGCCGAATCAAGAAAAGCCTTCACTGCATTGCAAAATGCAACCAACCCGATGAGTGTTGTTGCCGATTATTCCGATACACCTTACCGCGATGTATTTGTGAGTGAGTTCATGTTGACTCCTTCTCAGATTGAGTTTGTACGGAATGCCGCCCTCAACGAGATGGCTGGACCCCGTCGCGAAGGAGATGCCTATCAGATCATCAAACTGATCGACAAAACGGTGGCTCCCGACTCTGTACGGCTTCGTATGATGGCTATACCCGATGCCTCCATGGTGGGACAAGATTCAATTATCACCAATTTTGTGGACAGCATCTATGGCTTGCTGAAGGGCGGAAGCGCTTTTGCAGACGTGGCCAACAGCCTCAACCCGAACTCCAACGGTGGTGAAGTAGGCTGGGCACGCGAGATCGATCTCAGTCAAATGGGCTCGGGTTTGGTGCAGGCTGCCTTCAATACACCGGTGGGACAACCAGTGAAGTTGTCTGTTCCCGGCCAACAGCTTATTCTGCAGGTTGAAGAGCGGACAAAACCAGTCAATAAATACAAGGTGGCCCTGATCAACATGCCGGTGGTTGCCAGCGAGAAAACCTCGAACAACATCGACAACGAACTGAATCAATTTGTCTCAGCACCCGAAGTGGAAACCAAATTTAACGAGCTGGCTTCGGAAAAAGGATATATGGTGATGCCGAATGTCACGGTTTCGGCCAACGACTTCTCATTGATGCAGATACCCGGATCGCGCCAGATCATTACCTGGGCGGCCAACGAAAAGAATCGTGGAGCGGTGAAAAAATTCGATCTCACAAACCTGCGTATCATCGCACGCATGGAGCAGGTGATTCCGGCCGGCACTACGCCACTGTCTGAAGTTTCCTCTGGCATACGCATGCAATTGGTGAACGAGAAGAAAGCAGAAAAAATCATTACCGATCTGCAGGCACAAAACCTAACGTCTCTCGATGCATATGCCACCGCCATGCACGGTGCGACAGATACCGTTCGTTTTATCAACTTCACCACCCGCAACATTACAGGTCTGGGTGTTGAACCCGTATTGAACGCTGTATCTGCCTCTGCACCCCTCAACAAGGTTGTCGGCCCCATGAAAGGGAATATGGGTGTTTATGTTACCCAGGTGGTGAATCGCACTGAGGGAACAGAAACCTACGATGCCAAATCGCAGAAAATGGGCATGTTCAACAACAGCGCCTATAGACTGCAGATGCAATCAGTAGAGGTGTTAAAAGATAAACTGGGCGTGGAAGATAACCGTTTCAGGTTCTTCTGATCCTTTTCCCTATCTTTCTTCGCAGTTAGTATAAGAAAGAGGTGACTTCACAACAAGAAGTCACCTCTTTTGTTGTTTGGAATTCATGTCAAGAAGATACGGTTAGCCTTGGCGAAAGTAAATTTAGCTGCGTGACTGTAGTTTGATAACAAATATGAAACTTTTCTCGTTCTTTTGCATCATATAAATAATTGGATTAATTATTTCTTGGTTGACACTAGATTATTAATTACATTGGCCGTGAATTAACCGAAGATTTCACGCATTAATAAATTACACATAATATTATGAAATAAATCACACTGTTATTTTTATTGATTCTCCCTTTTGCAGAATTTGCTCAAATGGAGCATTCGGCAGGATTTAGAAAGATTGGAATAGGTATTGGATATAATTCTAATTCGGTAATAGGAGATAGTATCCGACCTTTAGAATTGTCGTTACGTTATCGAATAAATGATAAACATACATTCCGGGTATATACACCTATCCGTTTGAAACGCTATAAACAGCAAGGCATTGAAGTTTCCTATGTTGAAGCTCCCTTTAAAGATAGTAAATCAACCCAACATCTTTTCGGGGTAGGTTTGATGTATGATTATGCGATCCATTTGAAAAATGATCTCTACTGGATCATAGGTATTGGGGGAGATTATCAAATGATGCAGTCAGACAATTTTAGAAATTATCCGATCAATAATATGGATCAAATATTAAACCGTATCGAAGAATGGAAAATTGATTATGATACCTATAACTTTTACCCGTTGGTTGGTGTTCGATATGCTTATAATAGATTTGGGATTGAGGCATATTATAAGCTTCAATGCAGTATGTTAAAAATAAAGGAGTCCGGATTTTATAATGATTATGACTTGGATACGAACGAAAGATGGAGGAGTGGATCCTATGATGTTCCTTTGAGGAGTAATTTGCTGAACCAATTAACTATTAACATTGTTCTGTTTTATCTTTTTTAAATCTACATATACCCCATCTTCTGCCGTAATTAAACTTATTACCCATGCCACAAGCTGAGGTGGATTAAAAGTGAGGGGAGTTAATAATTGTGCCGGGTCGGGTAATTACAGCAAGTACTCTTACATACAGGCTAGACGTCCGTCGCCTGCTTTTATTACCACACAAACAGGATGGAACAGTACCTTATACTCCTATAATCCGAATTTATGCGATGCAGAGTCACACAGGAGCGGTTCATTTGAAAATAATATCTTAGAATACGAGTGGAAAAGTGTGGGAGAGGATGAAAAGAAAGAGGAGAAAATGAAAACCATTCTCTCCTCTCTTTTTCTATAGTAGTGACATCGTTACAACACGATTGTGCCGTTTTGTTCCAGCTGCAATGTTTTGCTTGGCTGGTCGCACACTTCCGTAGGCCCGAAGTACTGGATAGGGCCGGGGTATACATAATCGGTTTCAATGGCCCATTTCTCACGCTGGCTTTCGAAGTACCGGAAGGGAGCTCCATCCAGTTCCACCAGTGCTTTCTGGATAACCGGCTTCATCTCGCCGTGACGACGTTCCATGTTCATCATCATGGTGATGGGTATGCCACCGGCGATCCATTCAGCTGCAGGGTGGGTTGTATTCCGTACCGAGGACATGTAGCCTGTCTTGCCGGCAGCAATCAGCATCGATGCTGTGTAGCCGAGTGAATAGCAGTAATCGGCGTCGTAGTTCGACGGAGCGGCGCAACGACCTTCATATCCGAAGAAATGGGTAATGCTGGCAAATTTACCTGTGTACTTGCCTTCTTTGGCCCATTGGTCGAGACGTTTTTTTACCATCTCAGCCAGTAGCTTTTCTGTTTCAATAAGCGACACCTGTACGTTGCCATGCGGGTCACGGTCGAGCGTGAGCTGACGGGCCACCGTCTCAGGGAGGCTGGCGTAGATGTCGGCATTCTCCTGAGAGAGCTTGCTAATGATGTAATCGCGTTTACCGGAGCGGCGTACCAGGTCAAACTCTTCCTGATTGTGCGCTAGAAAGTCGTTCAGTTCACTGATCAGCTTCTTCATGGCAGGAATGAACTCGATGAGTCCCTCTGGAATAATCACCGTACCAAAATTCAATCCCTGTTCGGCTCTTTGGCTGATGATGCCTGCGATGTAATCGATGATGTTGTCGAGTGATTGTTCTTTTGCAGCCACCTCTTCCGACACGATACTGATGTTGGGGTGTGTCTGCAGGGCACATTCCAGGGCGATGTGAGATGCAGAGCGTCCCATCACCTTGATGAAGTGCCAGTATTTACGGGCCGAGTTGCAGTCGCGCTGGATATTGCCGATTAACTCAGAATATACCTTGCAAGCTGTGTCGAAGCCGAATGAAGTTTCGATTTGTTCATTCTTGAGATCCCCGTCAATGGTCTTGGGGCATCCGATAACCTGTACGCCGGCGTTGATAGCAGCATAATATTCTGCCAGCACACAAGCGTTGGTGTTGGAGTCGTCACCGCCGATGATGACCAGTGCCTTGATGTCGAGCTTTTTCAGTATCTCCAGTCCCTTGTCGAACTGTTCCTGTGTTTCCAGCTTGGTTCTTCCTGAGCCGATGATATCGAATCCTCCCGTATTGCGGTATTCGTCAATGATGTCACCAGTGAGTTCCTTGTACTCGTGGTTGATAAGTCCGGCAGGTCCCAGGATAAAACCATAGAGCTTGCCATCGGGGTGAAGCCGTTTCACACCGTCATAAATTCCGGCAATTACATTGTGTCCGCCGGGAGCTTGACCGCCCGACAGAATCACGCCCACGTTCATCGGTTTATCCATTCCGGGTTTGCCTGTTGTTTCCGTGAACTTCACAATGGGCATCCCGTATGTGTGGGGAAAGAGCTGTTGGATCTCCTGCTGGTCGCGCACTGATTCGGTGGCGGTTCCCTCTTCAATTTTTACATTGCCATTCAATCCTGCGGGTACTTTTGGTTCATAGCTTGCCCGTGCAACCTGTAAAGCGCTTTTTGTCATAGAGTTGATTTTTATGATGATTTGTTCTTTTAATGCAGATCACTTAATTTGGGCATCAAAAATAACATTTTTTCGGGACATAGAGAAATGAAACAAACCGTAAATATATTCATTTCAACGAAAAGTATAGGATTGAATGAACAATTTAGCCATCTTAACGATTTATATCAAAATGATGAAGAATTGACCGATGAATGCCCAAAACAAATTCAGTGCGTTGGATATGGAAGCCATCGAGGCTTTATACCAAAAATATAAAGAAGACCCTGATGGTGTGGATGAAAGCTTCCGCTACTTTTTTCAGGGATTTGATTTAGCCACGTCGCATTTTCCAATAAAGCCTGTGGAAGGAAAAATCGCTTTGGAGCATTCTCCCAAAGAGTTATCCGTCATGCGGCTGATCACGGCATACAGGCGTCGTGGCCACCTTTTTACCAAAACCAATCCGGTACGTACCCGACGCAGCTATACCCCCACGCTGGAGATTGAAAATTTCGACTTGGCGAAGGACGATCTGGACACCATGTTCGAAGCAGGCAAGGAGATAGGTATTGGCAGGGCAACCCTAAGAGACATTGTGGCGCACCTTGATGAAACCTATTGTAAATCCATCGGGGTGGAGTACCGATATATGACCAAGCCCGAGGTTGTGCGATGGCTGCAGGAAAAAATGGAAGGTTCCAGAAATCAGGAATCGTTTTCCAAAGAAACAAAGCTACGCATTCTTGACCGACTGGTAGAAGCCTCCGGATTCGAGGATTACCTGCACAAGAAGTTTGTAGGTCAGAAGCGCTTTTCTCTTGAGGGTTCGGAGTCGATTATCCCTGCGCTGGATGCAATCATATCACACGGCAAAGATTATGATGTGAACGAGATTGTGATAGGCATGGCGCACAGGGGACGATTGAACGTGCTCACCAACATCATGCGAAAACCTTATTCGCAAGTCTTTCGTGAGTTCAATGCCCACAATTACGAGGAGGAGATCAAATATGGCGATGTAAAGTACCATCTGGGATACAACAGCACCATCGATTACGAAGGCCGTTCTCTCTCCGTGAGCCTGGCGCCCAATCCTTCGCACCTGGAGGCCGTGGGGCCGGTAATGGAGGGTATTGCCCGTGCGAAACTGGAGAATGAGCATGCTTATCATTACCACGAAGTATTGCCCATTCTGGTGCATGGTGATGCAGCTATTGCAGGGCAGGGTGTCGTGTATGAGACCATTCAGTTTTCGAAACTCGAGGGGTATAAAACAGGCGGTACCATCCACATCGTGATCAATAACCAAGTGGGCTTTACCACCAACTATCTGCAGGCACGATCCAGCACCTATTGCACAGATGTGGCCAAGGTCACCCAGTCGCCGGTATTCCATGTGAACGGCGACGACATTGAGGCGATGGTGTACGTGGCTAAGTTGGCGCTCGCGTTTCGACAGCAATTTCATATCGATGTATTCATCGACCTGTTATCTTATCGAAAGTATGGGCATAACGAAGGCGATGAACCTCGTTTCACCCAGCCAGAGTTGTACGATATCATCGCCAAGCACAAGAATCCACGCGACATCTACGCCCAAAAGCTGCTGGCTGAAGGAGTGATCACCCCACAAGATCTTGATGCAAAACTCTCCGGTTTTCATCAGCTGCTTGAGAAGGCACACGATGAATCGCAGGATTCCGACTTACTGAATCTGCATCTCTTCCTGGGCGACCGGTTTCCGCAAATACGCCTGCCGGAAGCGGCCGATTTCGACTCAGTTGCTCATACCGCGGTTTCCAAAGATCTTTTTCTGCAGCTGGCAAAACGCATTACAACTCTGCCGGAGGATAAAAAGTTTTTCAACAAAACCACCCGTTTGTTTCAGCAGCGCTCAGCGATGATCGAGGCCGACACCTACGATTGGGCTATGGGTGAGTTGATGGCTTACGCCTCTCTGGCCTGGGAGAAGCACAGTGTGCGGTTGAGCGGGCAGGATTCTGAGCGGGGCACCTTCTCTCACCGTCATGCAGAAATTATTACCGAGGATGGTAAAGAGAAATATTTTCCATTGAAGAACCTGGGCGAGGAACAGGAGCCGGTACGGGTCTACAACTCACCCCTCAATGAATACGGGATACTGGGTTTCGAATATGGCTACTCGCTGGCTCACCCCGACGGACTCACCGTATGGGAGGCACAGTTCGGCGACTTCTATAACGTAGGCCAGGTGATTGTAGATCAGTATATCTCCGCAGCACAGGAGAAATGGGGATTGAAATCGGGACTGGTCATGTTGTTGCCCCACGGCTATGAGGGGCAGGGCGCAGAGCATTCAAGTGGGCGACTGGAGCGCTTCCTTAGTTTGTGTGCCAACCTCAATATGCAGGTCGTAAACTGCACCACACCCGCCAACTTCTTCCATGTACTGCGCCGTCAACTTCATCGCGACATAAGGGTACCTTTGATCGTTTTTACCCCCAAGAGCCTGTTGCGACATCCCGCTTGCATCTCTTCACTGGCTGATTTCACAGAAAGAGGATTTCGGGAAGTGATGGAGGATGCACAGCTCACTGATTACACAAAGGTGAAGAGAGTCCTGCTCTGCAGCGGCAAGATATATTACGAGCTGGAGTCAGCCCGTGCAGAATCTCAAACCGGGGAGGTCTCGATTATTCGGATCGAACAGCTTTATCCTTTTCCCGATAAACAGCTTCGTAGCCTCCTGGGTTGTTATGCCCCCAACGTGGAACTTGTCTGGGTGCAGGAGGAACCAGCCAATATGGGTGCTGCCTGTTTCATTCGGGAGCGGTTGAACGATCTGTCGCTGCAGGTTATCAGTCGACCTGCCAGTGGTGTCACGGCCGAAGGATTGACCGCCCTGCATAAGATCAACCAGGCGCTCATTATAGAGAAGTCATTTACCCTGTAATTACAACATAATATGGCATTAATCGAAATAAAAATCCCGAGCCCCGGGGAGTCCATCACGCAGGTCGAGCTTTTTCATTGGCTGGTGGAAGATGGAGCAGTCGTAAAAAAAGAGACCGAAATCGCAGAACTGGAGTCCGATAAAGCTACATTGATGCTGGTTGCCGAAGAATCCGGAAAAGTCAGCTTCAAAGCGGCCGAGGGGGAGATGCTTGCGGTGGGTGCAGTGGCCTGCACCATTGATACTTCTGTGCAACCGGAGGAGTCAACGCAATCGAAGGAATCTTTGAAACCGGAAGAATTATCGAACCGGGAGAAATCCAAGAAACCGGAAACATTGTTGGAAAAAGGGGATAATTCTGCTCCCGTGAAGGGGGAATACGACAAGGTGAGGTTAACCCCGCTCGCGAAGAAAGTGATGGAGGAGAGCAACCTGTCGGTAGAAGAAGTCATCAGCGGACTCAGGCGTCTGAGACGTGAAGATGTGGAGGCGATAGTCTCACAGGCCGGTGAAGCCGTTGGCGGCCTGAAAAGGCCCGCTACCCGCAATGCCACTACGTCGAAGCTGAGTCAGTTGCGACGGAAGTTGAGTGAACGACTGGTGTCGGTGAAGAACGAGACAGCCATGCTGACCACTTTTAATGAGGTGGATATGAAGCCGATCATGGATCTGCGCAGGAAGCATCAAAATGCGTTTGTGGAGAAACATGGCATCAAGCTGGGTATGATGTCTTTCTTTATGAAAGCCAGCGCCATTGCTCTGCAGGAGTTCCCCAATGTGAATGCCATGCTTGATGGGGGCAACCTCGTGACCTTCGATTATGCCGACATTGCCGTGGCGGTGAGTACCCCCAAGGGACTGATGGTGCCGGTGGTGCGAAATGTAGAGAGCTTGGGACTGGCAGCGATTGAGCAAGCCATTGCCGATGTGGCCGAAAAAGCACGCAAAGGAAAACTTTCCATCCCGGAGATGACCGGCGGCACGTTCACCATCACCAACGGAGGCGTTTTCGGTTCCATGATGTCTACGCCGCTGATTAATCCGCCCCAGTCTGCCATCCTCGGCATGCACAATATTTTGGATCGACCCGTAGCCCTCGAAGGTCAGGTGGTGATTCGGCCGATGATGTACATAGCACTGTCATACGACCACCGCGTGATAGACGGCAAAGATTCGGTCAGTTTCCTGGTAAGGGTGAAGCAGCTGTTGGAAAACCCGACAGAAATGTTGTTTGGCAGCCGCAGCAGCGAAAAGACCCTGTTGGAGATATAGCACAGCAGGATTGAGGTCAGAAGCCGATAGGGGAGGATATATGTCACTGGTCGTTGCCAGTGCTCCCGACGATGGTAAATTTAGCGAATTTCAATAAAAGCTGTTTCTTTCCGGCCGATTCAAACTCTACGAAGGCGCGGCGGTCGTTTCCGCCCATTTCAATGGCGGTTACCACGCCACGTCCGAATCGTTCATGTTCAATGACATGACCCACTTCCAGCTCTTTCGCCTCTTTCGACAGCGGGAGGGTAGTGGTGGCTTGTTGTAGCGGTGTGACCTTCTTGGGCAAATTGATGCGCCTTTCTTGTTTTTGTAGCCGTTCAGTCCGCATCGACCCCCAGAAATCATCTGCCTGTGAAGGATAGGATGTCTCACCTCCCAGTTGGCTGTCCGATGAAAGGAATGCGGGATCGATGTCCTTTAGAAAGCGGCTGGGCATAGCCGGATTGGTCACCCCATTTTTGAAACGGCTCTTGGCATGGGTGATGGTACAGGTTTTCTTTGCCCGGGTGATGGCCACGTAAAAGAGGCGACGCTCCTCTTCCAGTCCCCGTATCTCCGATTTGGTCATTGCCGAAGGAAACAGATCCTCTTCCATTCCCACGACGAACACGTGGTCGAATTCCAGTCCTTTCGCTGAATGTACCGTCATCAGGGTTACCTTTTCGTTTTCCCCCTCCTTGTCGGTATCCTGGTCGGTAAACAGCGAGACTTCCGACAAAAAATCGACCAGCTGGTTGTTTTCCTCACCCTGTTCCTGTCTTGTAACCACAAACTCATCCATGGCATTGAGCAGCTCCTGGATGTTTTGGGTACGGCTCATTCCTTCGGGTGTCATGTCTTCGTAAGCTTCTTTAGCAATACCACTATTCTTTATTACTTCCTGTGCCAGCTCGAAAGCATTCATGTGGCTGTTTTTATCAATGAGATCGGCCATGATCGATTGAAAGACAGCCAGTTTTTTTGAAGTGCCCGCATTGACATCCAGATTGTATGCAGGGGGTGAGTCGAGTACCTGCCATAGGCTGACCTGATGCAATGCAGCTGCTGCAGAGATCTTTCCGACGGTGACGTCGCCAATGCCCCGGGTGGGGTAATTGATGATTCGGCGGAATGCTTCTTCGTCGCTTGGATTTACAATCAGACGGAAGTAGCTGATCACATCTTTGATCTCCTTGCGCTGGTAAAAAGAGAGGCCGCCATAGATTCGATAGGGAATGTTGTTTTTTCGCAAAGACTCCTCGAAAATACGTGATTGTGCGTTTGTACGATAGAGAATGGCAAAATCACCATATGAAGCATGCCCTTCGAGCCGCATCCGGGCAATCTTGTTGGAGACGATGAGTCCTTCCTCAAAATCGGAGAAAGCACTCCGTATCTCAATTTTTTCGCCCGGTTCATTTTCCGAAAAGACATCTTTGAAAATCTGCTCGCTGTTTTTTTTGATCAGGCTGTTGGCAGCATTCACGATATTTTGTGTGGAACGGTAGTTCTGTTCCAGTTTGAATATCTGTGTCTCATTGAAGTTCGATTTAAACTTCAGGATGTTGTCGATGTTGGCCCCACGGAAGGAGTAGATGCTCTGGGCATCGTCGCCCACCACACACACGCGGTGGTGTATGTCGGCAAGCTGTTTCACGATGAGGTGCTGTGCAAAGTTGGTATCCTGGTACTCGTCCACCAGGATGTATTGGAACTGGTTGCGATACTTCTCCAGAATCGCTGGATGGTCGCGAAACAGGATATTGGTATACATCAACAGATCGTCGAAGTCCATGCTGTTTCCGGAGCGGAGCCTGTTCTGGTAGCGTTGGTATATTTCAAACAGACGAGGTCGTTTGGCCATGCGGTCGTATTGCAGAATCTCGTCGTTGGCGGCATACATAGCTGGGGTGATCAGACTGTTTTTGGCACGGGAGATCTGCCCATGCACCGGTCCCGGCCGGTAGAGCTTATCGTCGAGATTCATCTCCTTGATGATGAGCCTGATCAGGTTGTTCGAGTCGGATGAGTCGAAGATGGTGAAGTTGGACTGGAAACCGATGGCTTCCGCCTCGTTCCGCAGTATGCGGGAGAAGATGGCGTGAAAGGTGCCCATCCAGAGGCTGCGGGCTCTTTTTTCACCGACCAGCTCCGCGATACGCAATTTCATTTCACGGGCTGCCTTGTTGGTGAAAGTGAGCGCCAGGATATAGAAGGGGGGGAGTCCCTGTTCGAGCAGGTAGGCAATTTTGTAGGTGAGAACACGTGTTTTGCCCGATCCTGCGCCGGCAATTACGAGCGAGGGGCCGTCACAAAATTCCACGGCGGCACGCTGTGCTTCGTTGAGTTTATCGAGCAGCACCGATACATTTTCTTTTCCTGTTTGTCGCATGGGTACAAAAGTAGACATTTCTGTTTGAATGGCATAAAAAAACCGCTTTCGGCTGAAAGCGGCTTTTACTTCTTTCTATACAAACCTGTTACCGGAAAGTATAGCGCAAGCTGAGTGCAAACCCACTATACCAGTAATCGTTGTAATCATTGGTGAAGTTGAAAGAGGGCTTCCAGTCGAGTGACACATTAAATGGGGCCTGAGGGAAAATATATTCCAGGCCGGCGATCAGGTCGGCACCAAGCAGAAAAGCATTGCTGTATGCATCCCTGTTCTTATGGATACCGCCAAGGTGTGCACCCAGTCCCACATACCAGTCGAGGTTGGGCGCCCCTGCCACGGGTTGTTGATATTCATACATGCCCGTTAGCTGGAAGTAGTTGGGTGATGCAGAGAGTATAAATTCTGCAGCGTTTGCCGGTGCAAAGAAATGTTTCAGTGTCAATCCACTATCGTAGCCCAATCTTACCCCAAAAGCGGTGTTGTATTGCTGGGCATTCAGCGATGTAGTGAATGCCGCAATCAGAAGGCCTGCGAAAAATAATTTTTTTAGCTTCATAAATTCATGTTTAAGTGAGTAGTTGTAATCTTGATTAAATGTTTTGGTTCAATCAACAAGATAACAAATAATCCTCCGGATTGTTTTTTATGAAACCAAAAGGAAACGCTGTAGAGCTCAAATTTTGGTATAGCAATATCTGCAAAGAGGCTGATACTCTTCTGTTTCGCCAAGCATGATCTGCTTGTCGTTTTTTACCAGCCGGTGTGAATAATTGGCCAGATTGCCACACTTCACGCAAATGGCATGCACTTTGGTCACATCATCGGCGATCGCACACAATGCAGGTATCGGTCCGAAAGGAGTCCGCTTGAAATCCATGTCGAGTCCGGCGACAATCACTCTAACGCCATGATCGGCCAATTGCTGGCAGACTGCAACCAGCCCGTCATCAAAAAACTGGGCTTCATCTACACCCACCACTTCTACTTCCGATGAGAGCAGTAGGATGTTGCTGGAATGTTCCACAGGGGTGGAGAGGATTGCGTTTCGGTCGTGCGATACCACTTCATCTTGTGAGTAGCGGGTATCGAGTGAGGGTTTAAATATCTCCACACTTTGGCGTGCGATTCTGGCGCGACGTAAGCGGCGCAGCAGTTCTTCCGTTTTACCGGAGAACATGGACCCGCAGATCACTTCGATGCGTCCGGCGCGGCAGGGTTCATTGGGGGAATGTTCGTGGTACATCTCTTTTGTGTGCCGGCCCGTAGCAGGAGTGATCCTGCAAGACGAAGCCGTTATTTTTTATTTTCCTTTTACAATCTTCTTTATCTCGTTCAGTTTATTGAGGGCGTCCATGGGAGTCAGGTTGTTGACATCGAGGTTCAGAATCTCGTCACGTACCTGGCTGAGGATGGGGTCATCGAGTTGAAAGAAGCTAAGCTGATAGCCCTCTCTTTTTTCGATGAAGTCTTTAATGGGCTTTCGAATGCCATCTTTGCGATTGGTTGATTCCATGGCCGCGAGGATGGCATCGGCGCGTTTGGTGATGCTCTGCGGCATCCCGGCCATTCTGGCCACATGGATACCGAAGCTGTGTTCGCTCCCGCCCGGCATCAGCTTGCGCAGGAAGATCACTTTGTTGTCGATCTCTTTCACCGAGACGTTGTAGTTTTTGATTCGGTTGAACGATTTCTCCATTTCGTTCAACTCGTGGTAATGCGTAGCAAAAAGCGTCTTGGCATGTATTTTCGGATGCTCGTGGATGTATTCCACAATGGCCCAGGCAATGGAGATGCCGTCGTAGGTGCTGGTGCCCCTTCCCAGTTCATCGAAGAGAATCAGACTGCGATCCGACAGGTTGTTGAGAATGTTGGCGGCCTCATTCATTTCCACCATGAAGGTAGATTCACCCTGGGAGATATTGTCGGATGCGCCCACGCGGGTGAAGATCTTATCCACCAGCCCGATCTTTGCAACTTCGGCCGGTACAAAACAACCCATCTGCGCCATGAGCGTGATCAATGCAGTTTGCCTGAGCAGAGCCGACTTACCCGCCATGTTGGGTCCGGTGATGATGATGATTTGTTGGGTGTTGTTGTCCAGATAGACATCGTTCGCGATAAAAGGCTGGTCGGGTGGCAACTGTTTTTCAATAACGGGGTGACGGCCGTTTTTTATGTCGATGACATCGGTGTTGTTGACCTCGGGGCGAATATAGTTGTTTTGTTGCGCCACATGCGCAAAGGAAAGCAGACAGTCGGCCCGTGCAATGATGGCAGCATTGACCTGTATGGCCGGGATGAAATCCATTAGGCTCTGCACCAGTGCAGCATAGATCCGATCTTCCAGTGCAATGATTTTTTCTTCCGCACCCAATATCTTCTCTTCATATTCTTTCAGTTCCTGGGTAATGTACCGCTCGGCGCTCACCAGGGTCTGTTTTCGTGTCCATTCGGGTGGAACCTTATCCTTGTGTGTGTTACGTACCTCTATGTAATAGCCAAATACATTGTTGTAAGCCACTTTCAACGAAGGAATGCCAGTCCTTTCACTCTCTCTTTGCTGTAGCTGCAGCAGGTAATCTTTTCCGGAGTAGGCAATTTGGCGCAGCTCGTCGAGTTCCTTGTTGACCTGGTTACAGATGTAGCCCCCCTTGCCGGTGAGTACAGGCGGATCGGGCATGATTTCCCTTGCAATGCGATCACGGATATCGATACAGGGATCCAGTTTCTCTCCCATTTCCCGTAGGCTCTGATTCTCTGCAGCAAGGAATGCTTCTTTAATGGGTTCAATGGCTGTGAGCGCCACTTTCAGCTGTACTACCTCACGCGGGTTGATGCGTCCCAC
>CAZRRC010000013.1:45723-49887 GCA_964602395.1 uncultured Proteiniphilum sp.
TCCAGGCTGCGCACCGTGAACTTGTCGAGTCGAACAAAACGCTCTTCTTCAATGCGCCTGAGCGAGACAATGTGTGCTCTATTGTAGTGTTGTGTGATGTCGAGATAATGCAGTATCACCCCCGATGCGATGATTCCCAGCGGCATGTTTTCCACGCCGAATCCTTTTAGGGTGTTTGTCTGAAAGTGCGATAAGAGCCTGTCGGTTGCCGCATCGGTGGTAAAGATCCAGTCATCTAACTCCGAGAAAAGCCAGCTGTTGCC
The DNA here is from genome assembly GCA_964602395.1 of uncultured Proteiniphilum sp. Taxonomy (GTDB): domain Bacteria; phylum Bacteroidota; class Bacteroidia; order Bacteroidales; family Dysgonomonadaceae; genus Proteiniphilum. Next base: position 45,987 of record CAZRRC010000013.1, read on the forward strand.
AAAAGCTTCTTCCATTCTCTTTTTGTGCCCCCGTTCAATAAGCAGCTCTTTGGGAGTGAAGTTGGAGAGGAGCTTGTCAATGTCGTTCCTGCTGCCTTCGGAAGTCAGAAATTCACCTGTCGATATATCAAGAAAGGAGATGCCGTATTGGTTGTTTTTGGCGATATGCAGGGCACAGAGGAAGTTGTTTTCCTTGTGATTCAGTACCGTATCATTAAAAGAGACACCCGGTGTCACCAGCTCGGTGATACCCCTTTTTACCAGTTTTTTGGTTAGCTTGGGATCTTCCAGCTGATCGCAGATAGCCACCCGTTTGCCGGCGCGGACCAGTTTGGGCAGGTAGGTATCGAGTGCATGGTGCGGAAAGCCGGCCAGCTCCACAAATTGTGCTGCTCCGTTTGCCCGTCGTGTAAGGGTGATGCCCAATATTTCGGATGCCATGATGGCATCATCCGAAAAAGTTTCATAAAAATCACCTACGCGAAACAGCAGGACGGCATCGGGATGTTTTTTCTTTATCTCGATAAACTGTTTCATCATTGGTGTTTCTGCAATCTTTCCCACGGGCTTCCTCTCTGTTTGTAATTAAGAACTCAATCTTCGCACACGTCGATCAGTTTATCGCACACATTTTTAAATATACGTGCCAAACTTAATAAAGAAGCGAAATTACAAAAAAAACAGGACTTTCAAAAAGTGTTCTCCAAACTTGGATATTTTCTCTTTGTAAGTTGTCTGTAATCAGTGGTCTGCAGTATGAAATTAATCAATATATGATTGTATTTATTTTGCGTATTCAATTTTATTTTCTACTTTTGTTTTACATGTGTATGTAAATGTATAACAAATGAAGATCGAAGTTCTAAATAAAAAGAAACAGACAGCTTTTAGGTTGAACGAGCAGCTTTTGGTTAAATTGAAAAAAGCGGCAAAAAAAGAAAACAGGAGCTTGAGTAATTATGTAGAGTGTATTTTGTATGAGAGTTTGGAAAGAACTCCAAATATTATAACACGCAATTCAATGAAAGACGCTGAAGGAGGCATTGAATTGGAAAAACTAAATCTTGACAGTCTGGAGGATTTTACCAAAAACCTGGACTAATGTTTGAGTTGCAATTTACAAGACAGTTTAAAAAAGACTTTAAAAGATATAAATCAGATCCGGTTAAAGTCAGAGAAGTTTTTAGCCTTTTGAAATTATTGGAACGTGGAGATTCAATTCCGAAAGAATTCAAACCACACAGATTAAAAGGGAATTACAAGGACTATTTTGAATGTCACATCGAAAGTGACTTGCTTTTGATTTGGTTAAGTGACGAGAAAGAAAAAATTATTAAACTTATCAGGCTTGGTTCCCATTCCGAACTTTTTGAATGAATTTTTTCCTCAAAAAATAGCCACTCATCCATGCAAATTTAAAAAACGATTTATATATTTGCATGGAGAATGCTAAGGAATGTACATCTATCGATAAATTACAGAAGCAATTTTTTGAGTTCCTTAACTCCTTCCGAAGCACCTTTTTGTATGTGGTGAATGTCATATCGCATGGTGTGCACATCTTTGGGGTCGATCAGGTATACCGGCACATTTCTCCGTACATCGTGCAGCAACCCTGCTGCGGGATATACATTCATGGAGGTGCCAATGATTACAAACAGGTCTGCTTTACGGGTAATTTCCTCCGCTTCCTGTATCATGGGCACCGCTTCTCCAAACCAGACAATGTGCGGACGCAGCTGAAAACCCTTCTCACACAAGTCGCCCATGTGAATGTCGCAATTTAAAGGATCTAACTCGTAGATCAGCGATGGGTCGCCCGTGGAGCGTGCTTTCATGAGCTCACCGTGAAGGTGCAGCACCTGGGAGCTTCCTGCCTGCTCATGCAGATTGTCGATATTTTGGGTGATGATATGCAGGTCGTAATCGTTTTCCATTTCGGCTAGCCCCAGATGACCTGCGTTGGGTTTTGCCTGCAGCAGTTCCCTACGGCGCATATTATAAAAGTTCAATACCAGTGCAGGGTTCGCTGCAAACCCTTCAGGTGTAGCTACCTGTTCCACAGGATATTGTTCCCATAGGCCGCCAGAATCCCGGAAAGTCGCAATCCCACTTTCGGCACTCATGCCTGCACCGGTAAGTACCACCATTTTTTTCTTCATCGCTACCTCTTGTTACGTTTATATCAGACAAATATAGTTTTTATTTGCAGAAGTCGAATTTATTCCATATTAAAATCGTATTTTTGTCTCCAAATTGAAAAAGAAGAAAGTGAATGGATAAATTAAGTTACGCATTGGGGATGAGCATGGCCTCTAACCTCATGAACTCAGGTTTGCAGCAACTGGATGTAGAATCTTTTGTGAAAGCCTTTACAGAAATAATGAATAACACAACCCCTTCGATGAGTCCCCGGGAAGCTAATCAGGTGATACAGGATTATTTCAGCAAACAACAGGATGAGATACTCAGCCGGAATCTGGACGCCGGCAGGGCTTTTCTGGAAGAAAACGGAAAAAAGGAGCAGGTTGTCTCACTTTCCAGCGGCTTGCAATACGAGGTGCTGGTTGAAGGTAACGGTGCAAAACCCAAAGCTACCGACAAAGTAAAATGCCACTATCACGGCACCTTACTCGATGGCACCGTCTTCGACAGTTCAGTGGATCGTGGTCAGCCAGCTGTTTTTGGTGTAAACCAGGTGATTAAAGGCTGGGTGGAAGCGCTGCAGCTGATGTCTGTGGGAGCGAAGTGGCGACTGTTTATCCCTTCCGATCTGGCTTATGGGGAGCAGGGCGCAGGTGGCTCTATTGAACCCAATGCAACGCTCATCTTCGATGTAGAACTGTTGGAGATTGTATGACCTTATCATCCTTACACAAACGACTGCGACAACAAAAGAGACAATTATAAACATATCATTAATTTAATAGAAAAGAAAAATGAAAAAAACAGTTTTGACTACGTTCAGCGTGGTGGCTATCATGGTCATCACAATGGTATCTTGTGGCGGAGCTTCCACTCCCAAAGCATCTCTGAAGAATTCAGTAGACAGTGTTTCCTATGCTTATGGCGTAAGCATGGCTGATCAGGGACTGGTGCAGTTCCTGGAGCAATCTGGGGTATTGGTAAACACTTCCAACATTGAATATGAATATCAAATGAAGATCGCTTCGGCCGACTCTACACAAAAAGAAGTGCTTCAAAAAGAGATGGCAGCCAAAGTTGACTCCGTAAACAAAATAAACGCCCCAAAACTCAATGACTTCATCAAAGGGTTAATAGAAGGGATGAATCAGAAAGAGAAGTCGGCTTACGCCAACGGTCTCAGCATCGGTGTTCAGTTTTCACAGCAGATGCTTCCCCAATTCAACAGCATGCTTTTCGGTACCGATTCAACCAAGAAGGTTAACAATGATCAGATACTGGCTGGCCTTATTTCTGTTTTAAAGAACCAACAGCTTGCAATTGACAAAATGGAAGCCAACACGCTGATCCAGAATGAAGTGGAGAAAGCTCAGGCAGCTGAAACAGCACGTCAGGAAGAAAGTGCGAAAGAACAGTATAAAGATGATATTGCTGCAGGAGACGCCTTCATGGCTGAAAATGCCAAAAAAGAGGGCGTGGTTACTTTGCCCAGCGGTCTGCAGTATGAGATAGTTCGTGCAGGAACAGGAGCTGTTCCTACAGATACCGACAGGGTGAAAGTGCACTACCACGGTACATTGATCGATGGTACGGTGTTCGATAGCAGCGTAGACCGGGGTGAACCTGCCACATTTGGTGTTACCCAGGTGATTGTCGGTTGGACAGAAGCATTGAAGCTGATGCCTGTTGGTTCAAAGTGGAGATTGTATATTCCTTATAATCTTGCTTACGGTTCTGCCGACAGAGGTACCATCAA